>JAXHSX010000080.1:0-9699 GCA_034190625.1 Chloroflexota bacterium | reverse complement strand
CGCTGATGTAGTAGTTGAAGAATTTAGACCTGGGGTAGCCGAACGACTTGGTGTGGACTATGGAACGTTAAACAAAATAAACCATAAACTCGTTTATTGCTCTGTTACTGGCTACGGACAAGACGGACCCTACCGGGATCTGCCGGGGCATGATCCCAATTACATAGGGATGGCTGGGATTTTTGGTATAACAGGGACTTCAGATGGCGAGCATGTCTTGCCGGGTATTACCATAGCTGATCTTGGTGGAGGAGCAATGCAAGCAACTATTGGGATTCTCTGTGCCCTTTTGGCTCGAGAGAAGACTGGCAGAGGACAATATGTCGATGTCGCTATGCTGGATGGTTTAGTTTCCTGGGTAGCTGCTCGCCATGGCACGCAATTCTTCGCCACAGGAAAGCATCCTGAAATGGGAGGAAGGCCTTCTCACGTCTATAAATGTAAGGATGGTAAGGAAATTTGTATTGCTCCTGCGGAACCTTGGTTCTGGGAAAGATTTTGCCGTGCATTGGGTTTGGAAGAATATATTCCTTATTGCGAGAAGGTGATGTCGTGGGCACCAGAGGATAAGGAGAAGCGGGATGAAATGACCTCACGAATAACAGCGGTGTTCAGCACCAAGACAAGGGATGAATGGTTTCAAATTCTGAAGCAAGCGGATACCTGTGTCAGCCCGGTATATACCTTTGAAGAAGTGTTTTCTGACCCGCAAGTAATTCATCGAAAAATGATAGTAGAGGCATATGACCCTGAGGTTGGTAAGGTAAAACAAGTAGGAATAGTGCCCAAGCTCTCGGAAACGCCAGGAAGTATCAGAACACTACCTCCAAAACATGGCGAGCATACGGATGAAGTATTTCGCAATTTGGGATATACAGTGGAGCAGTTAGAGGAATTCCGAAAGGCAGGCATAATGAAATGTAACAATTAGCGGATCTGAGAGATGTATTGAAATCGTGACGTAATACGTAACATATGGATGATCAGCAAATTGATCAACTACTCCAGACTACCTTCAGGCTAAGAGAATACGAAGGAAAAAGTAAAGTAACTGAACTTGACGCGGCAATTAAAGCCTATGTTAAGCCAGGTATGATACTCCATGTCAGCCCCGAGGCAAATGGAGCATTGCGCCAGATTGTAAGGCAATATTGGAATACAAATCCTAAATTTACTCTTATTATGAGTATGTTAGGAGGGACGTTTGGCATACCTCTTATTCATGGTGGCTTAGTAAAAAGGCTGATCTTTACTCACTGTGCTGATGTATATCCTATGGTTCAGCCTAATGCTGTGATACAAAGAACCTATCGAGAGAAAAAGCTAGAACTCGAAAATTGGTCATATTTATCACTCTATTTCAGGTTGATGGCCGGAGCACTAAATATTGGTTTTCTTCCTACTAATTCCCTTCTTGGTAGCAGCATAGCTGAGGAGAACAAAGGTCTTTTCCAGGAAGTGAAAGATCCATTCGAAAATAAAACAATAGGTGCAGTGAAAGCGTTGAACCCTGACGTCTCCATAATTCATGGCTTGGCTGCTGATCCTTACGGCAATATTATACCGGCTCCCTTTTCATTGGAGAGTACTATGTGGGGAGCTAAAGCCAGTAAAAACGGAGTTATTGCCACTGTGGAGAACATAGTATCCACTGATTTCATTCGAGAGCATTCCCCTTTGGTTAAGATTCCTGGCTACATGGTAAATTCAGTCTCCCTGGTTCCCCTCGGAACACATCCTTTGGGGCTATGTAACCATGCTCTGACATATTTTACGGGATATGGGCAAGATAATGAATTTCTGGCAAGATACCAAGAGGCAAGTCAGGACTCTGACACCTTAGACGCTTGGATAAAAGAATGGATACTGGATTGTCACTTCCAAAGGGACTATTTAGCTAAACTGGGCTATGAGCGAATTTTAGCACTCAAGGGGAAGGCAGATAAGGATGCTTGGGAATATGAATTACGAATACAAGCTCAAAATATCTCTGTCTCTAGAAAATATAATCCTATTGAGATGATGATAATAGCTAGCTCGCGGAAGATTAAGGAAATAGTGGTTAATGGTGGATATAGATTGATGTTTGCTGGTGTAGGAGCTTCAGGCCTTGCTGGTTGGTTAGCTTATTACCAATTAAAAGATGAGGGCTACGACTTAGATTTACTTGGTGCTGGTCTTGGTGTAGCCCCACGACCTGGCGACCCTTTGCTTATCGGCCTATCCCAGGTACATACAGCAAAGATGATCCCCGAGGTAAGGGATACTCATGGCACTTTTTTAGGTGGTATAAATAGTAGTTGCCTTGGTGTGCTAGGAGCAGGGCAAATTGACAGGCTGGGTAATATTAATTCCAGTAAAATATCAGATGGAATCTTTCTCGCCGGTTCAGGTGGGTCAAACGATATTGTTAGTGGCGCTAAGGATGTAGTAGCTCTAGCGATTCAATCGGAAAGACGTTTTGTGGATAAGGTGTCTTATATTACCTGTCCTGGGAAGAGAATTAGGACTCTGGTTTCCTCAAAAGGCATTTTCGAAAAATTGGATGGTGAGGAAGAATTTAAACTGACAGGATATTTCCCTAACCCTAGCTTTGCTACAAAAGAAGAAACCATTCAGGATATCAAGAGGAATTGCGGCTGGGATTTAAAAATATCCGCAACCGTTAGTTATATTATGCCCCCAACTGCTAATGAATTAACCATGTTGAGGATGTTCGATCCTCAAAGGGTTTTTATAGAATAAGAATTAAATGTTTATTAAACGAAATATTATAAAATAAGGAGGAAGAATGGAGCTCAACTTAAAGGACAAAGTGGCTTTGGTCACTGGTGCAGGGAGGCACATAGGGCGGGAAATTGCCCTTACGCTAGCTCGAGAGGGGACAACGGTTGTGGTTAATGATTATTTTGCCGATCGAGCTGATAAGGTGGCAGAGGAGATTAAAGCTAGTGGTGGAGAGGCAATAGGGCTTAGGGCTGATGTAAGGGATGAGGATGAGGTCAGGGCTATGGTAAAGCAATCGCTGGATAGGTTTGGTAAAATAGATATATTAGTGAACAATGCTGGAGTGCTTCCTGAAGGAGTAGGAGAATCTGCCGGACCGTTTTTTTCTGAAACTAAAAGTGAAAATTGGCAAGACAACGTTGGAGTAAATCTTTTTGGCGTGTTAAATTGCACTAGGGCAGTTATCAACCAGATGATTGAAAGAAAATATGGCAAGATAGTCAATACGGTTTCTGATGCAGGTAGGGTAGGAGAGCCTGGAATGACTGCCTATTCTGCAGCTAAAGCAGGAATTGTGGGCTTTACCAAGGCATTGGCCAAAGAAGTAGGGCGTTACTGCATTAATGTAAACTGTGTCTCCTTGGGTTCTACTCCTCAAACTGGGACGATAACCGAGGTTCCTGAGGAGAAGAAGAAAGCCTATTTCAGACTGTATCCTATGGCTCGAGGTTGGAATAGATTAGGCTTGCCTTCAGATGCCGCAAATGCAGTAGCGTTTTTTGCCTCAGATACATCAGTTTGGGTTACTGGTCAGGTGCTCAGCGTCAGCGGCGGATACTCAACGGTGGATTAAAAAGGAGTTATAACTATGAACTACGATACAATTATTTACAAGAAGGAAAACAATGTTGCCTTAATTGTCCTTAACCGCCCCGAATCCTTAAATGCTATCAGTTCAAAGTTAGCTCAGGAGCTGGAGCAGGTGTTGGAAGCAGTTACTATAGATGAGGAGGTAAGAGTAGCGATCGTAACGGGAGAAGGGAAGGCTTTCTGTGCTGGGGCTGACATAAAGGAGATGATGTCTTCTGAAGAAGCCTCTATAGCTGGGCGTCTTTCCAAAGGTAAACCGCTACCCATATTTGATAAGATTGAAAACTTGGAAAAACCTATTATTGCCGCAGTAAATGGTGTTGCTACCGGAGGGGGATGCGAGCTAGCTCTGGCATGTGATCTAAGAATAGCCTCTACTTTAGCTGCCTTTGGATTGGGAGAGATAAAGATCGGTGTTATCCCAGGAGGTGGAGGTACAGTGCGCTTACCACGTCTTATAGGAGCAGGCAAGGCGAAGGAGATGCTTTTCTTTGGTGAAGTGATTAGTGTAGAAGAGGCTTATCGGACAGGATTGGTTAACAAAGTGGTGTCACCAGAATTGCTTCTTAAAGAGGCACAACAATGGGCACAACTTCTGTCACAAAGACCACCTCTGGCCTTAAAAGCGGCAAAATCATGCGTTAATTTGGGAATGAGGATGGATCTAGGCGTAGCCTTGGCTTATGAAGCTGCAGAGATAAGTTCTCTAATGGGAAGCAAGGATCAAATAGAAGGAATGACAGCCTTTTTGGAAAAAAGAAAGCCGGTATTTGAAGGAAAATAAAAAATATATTTGTATAAGGAGGACTTAAGATGGATTTCTCTTTGAGTGAAGAACAAAAGATGCTGCAGAGTACAGTAAGGAAATTTGTGCGGGAACAAATAGTACCAGTAGAAACGGAGGTAATAGCCAGAGAGCCTACCAAACCTCTTAGTAAGATAGAGATAATGGGTGAGGGTAATTATAATCGACTAGAGCAAATGGGCAAGGAGCTAGGGCTGTGGGCTCTTTATGCGCCCAAGGAATATGGTGGAGCAGGGCTAGGAAATGTAGATTTCTTCATAATTTCCAGGGAGTTGGCATGGACGTTTCTACTATTCAAGTTTGGAGGTGACGTTCCTAACATATTTGAGGCAGTCAATGATGAGATAAAGGAGAGCTATCTCTTACCATGTATAGCAGGAGAAAAGAGGTGGGCTTTTGCCCAAACGGAGCCTAATGCTGGCTCCGATCCCACCATGATGGAGACCGTTGCTGTAAAAAGAGGGGATAATTGGATTTTGAACGGCACTAAATTTTTTGCTAGTGAGGCTGATATCGCCGATTTTGTCTTACTTCCCGCGTATACCGATAAACAGAAGAAGGCCCACGGAATAACTATGTTTATTGTGGATAGGGAGACCCCTGCTACCCCGGGTTACAAAGTAACCAGGCTCATCGAAACCATAGCTAGTGAGCTTTGCACCTGCGAGTTGATGTTAGAGGACTGCCCTGTGCCAGAGACAAATATTATAGGTGGACCAGGAGAAGGTTTCATTATGGCTCAGAGATTTTTAGAGATCGGAGCTAGATTGCACCATTGTGCCTGGGACCTCGGGATGGCAGACAGGTGTCTCAGTATGGCGGTAGAGTACGCTAAACAGAGAGTAACTTTCGGTAAGCCTTTAGCAGAAAGGCAATCTATCCAGTGGATGCTAGCGGATTCAGCTATCGAAATGGAAGCCGCAGAGCTAGCAGGTTACTATTGTGCCTGGAAAGCAGATCAGGGCGAAAATGTACGTAGGGAAGCCGCTATTGCCAAAGTGCTTGGCGATGAGATGGTTGGTCGTGTAACTGATAGAGCTATCCAAATTTATGGTGGTCTTGGACTTACCAGGGATCTTCCTCTGGAGAGATTCTACCGCCTGGTTAGGATTTTGAGGATTGCCGGTGGGTCGATGGAAATGATGAGGATGCTTATCGCGAGATATGTTTTGAGAGGCTAGAGTTTGAAGGGAAGGATGCGTAATCAATTTACGCATACAGTGTCTTTAGCAATCATAGTAGTTGTTCGGGCATTGTCTTTCGTGATCGTGAGGTCTTAGCTTGAAGATAATGGAGCTAAAAAATGAGCGATAGTAAGTCGAGAGCGCTAGATTCCTATCGGTTTTTAGACTTAACTGATGATAAGGGTTTTCTTTGTAGCAAGATGTTAGCTGACTTGGGAGCGGAGGTTATCAAGGTGGAGCAACCTGGAGGCGATCCAAGTAGAAACATCGGTCCTTTTTATCACGATATTGTTCATCCTGAAAAAAGTCTTTATTGGTTCGTCTATAACGCTAATAAGAAAGGGATCACCATAAATATCAAAACCAGCGATGGTAAGCAAATCTTCGAAAGGCTCGTTGGCACTTCTGATGGCATCATTGAGTCTTTTCCGGTTGGTTACATGGATGAGATAGGGTTGGGCTATTCCGCTCTGAGCCTGCTTAATCCAGGGATTATCATGACGTCTGTCACCCCTTTTGGACAGGTAGTACCCTATAAGAATTACAAAGCTTCTTCCCTGGTAGGTCTAGCTTTGGGGGGTGGTGTTTATTTAACTGGGGATGATGATCGAGCGCCACTCTATATCAGCGTTCCCCAGGCATATCTTCTCGCCAGTGAGCAGGCTGCGGCAGGAACGA
Source organism: Chloroflexota bacterium (assembly GCA_034190625.1). Lineage (GTDB taxonomy): Bacteria > Chloroflexota > Dehalococcoidia > GIF9 > AB-539-J10 > CG2-30-46-9. The sequence continues at coordinate 3,435 of JAXHSX010000080.1, read as the reverse complement.
TGATAGCACTTTATCATCGAGAGTTATCGGGGGAGGGACAGCAAGTTGACGTCTCTATGTATGAAAGTGTCATTCTAACAACATTAAATGCCATTCCTCTTTGGGAATTATATCATCTAATCTTGCCTCGAGTAGGGCCTTATCGAGTAGGGCTTAGCACTACCGCTAAGCAACGACAAACTTGGCAATGCAAAGATGGCTATGTGACATTTATTGTGTTGGGTGGGGTTGCCGGGGCTTCAACCAGCCGAGCGTTAGTAGAGTGGATGGATAGCGAAGGAATGGCTAACGATTTTTTGAAGCAGATGGATTGGGATGCTTTCGATATGGTAACAGCGACCCAAGAAGTGCATAATCGGCTGGAGGAACATGTAGGCAAATTTTTCCTCCGACATACTAAGGCAGAGCTTTACGAAGGGGCTATAAAGAGGCGTATTATGTTGTATCCTGTCTCTGACATTAAGGACATAGCGGAGGATCTTCAGCTTAAGTCACGAGATTTCTGGATAAAGATAGAATATAGTGAACTAGCGGATTTCATTATTTCCCCTGGGGCTTTTGTGAAAGCTTCGGAGACACCTTGTAGAATGAGATACCGTGCTCCCCTTATCGGAGAACACAATGAGGAGATATTTCAGGAATTGGGGATTTCCAAGAGCGATATGATTATGTTAAAGCAAGCTGGAGCCATATAGATAAAGCAAAAGACCAAATTAAAAACTTGCACTATGATTTCATAGAAGGAGGAAACGAATGACATTAGCTTTAGAAGGTATAAAGATATTGGATATATCTCGGGTAGGAATAGCTGGTTTTAGCACTATGATTTTAGGAGACCTGGGAGCAGAGGTAATTAAGATTGAGACACCTCGCAAAGAAGCCGGCCCCTATCTCGGGTCAAGCGTGTCCCCTTTAGGCGAGGAGGGAAGGGCAGAGGCAGCTTACCAGGCGATTAACCGCAATAAAAAGAGTATCGCCCTTAACCTGCATTCAGAGCAAGGTCGCCAGATATTTTACCAGCTAGCTGAGAAGACAGACGTCATCATAGAGGGGTTCAGACCAGGCGTGGTGAAACGCATGGGCGTAGACTATGAAACTATAAAGAAAATGAACCCCAGGGTTGTTTACTGCTCAATCTCAGGCTACGGACAGGACGGCCCCTATAGAGACATGCCGGGGCATGATCCTAACTACATTGCGATAGGCGGAGCGCTGGGTTTAATTGGTCAGCCTGATGGTCCTCCCATTCTACCATTAAATTACGTAGGGGATTGGGCTGGTGGCTCGTTGCACGCCACTATAGGCATTCTTGTTGCTTTGATGGCACGGGAAAGAACGGGGAGAGGTCAATTCGTTGACGTCTCTATGACCGATGGGGTTATTGCGCTCACGGGTCTTCTCTTTGCACGAGACTACTTCCGCACTGGCGCAGTACCCAAGCGAGGCGAGATTCCTCTTTTCAGCCAACCGTTCATTGGCGTCTATGAAACCAGGGATGGAGAATTCATTACCCTGGGATGCATGGAACCGCACTTCTGGAAAAATCTTTGCCATGCATTAGGAAGGGAAGACTTCATCCCTTATCAATACACTGAAGGGGGAAAACGGGATGAGATATTCTCCTACTTTAGGGAGGTTTTTCTCACCAAGACCAAAGATGAATGGTTCAACCTATTGAGGCAAAAGGAAATCTGCATAGCTCCCGTTTATGAGCTTAATGAAGTCTTCTCCGACCCTCAAGTGCTGCACCGACAGATGGTGGTGGAGGTAGACGATCCGGCTGTAGGGAAAATAAAACAAGTCGGCATTGCCCTGAAATTCTCCGAGACACCAGGCGAGATAAGGAGCACAGCACCAATCCTTGGCGAGCACACTCAAGAGATTCTGCAGAATTTAGGTTATAGCGAACAGGTTATTGATGGTCTATACAAGTCCGGGGTAGTAGGGTGAAGAAAACCACCTTTGATGTTTCAAGCTCTGGCAATGGGAAGGATAGGTATGGTGAAAGGAGTATTTGAGGGAGTAAAGGTTCTCGATTTTACTTGGGTAGGTGTTGGTCCTCTAACGATGAAGTATCTTGCTGACCATGGGGCAACGGTAGTTCGGGTAGAGTCAATGAAGAGGCCTGACACTGTGAGAATAGCTCCCCCCTACAAGGATAAAATAGCTGGCGTAGATCGTAGCGGATATTATGCTTTTCTGAATAGCAACAAATACAGTATAGCTCTTGATCTGAGAAACCCCGAAAGAATAGACATGGCTAAGAGGCTGGCAAGCTGGGCTGATATTGTAGCGGAAAGCTTTGAAGCAGGAACGATGGAGCAATTAGGTTTGGGTTATGAAGATTTAAGGAAAGTAAAGTCTGACGTTATTATGTATCGTGCGTGTAATCAAGGGCAAACTGGCCCTCATGCTAAATTTCCTGGATATGGCACACAGTTAGTAGGGTTAGCTGGTTTTACTTATTTGACTGGCTGGCCAGATAGGGCGCCCGTGCAACCCTTTGGCGCTTATACCGATATTGCCGCTTTTCCCTTCGGTGGTTCAGCTCTTATTGCAGCCCTGATTCATCATCGCAAAACAGGAGAGGGGCAATGTATAGACTTATCTCAATTTGAAGCAGGCGTTCAATTCTTATCGCCTCTTTTACTAGATTACATGGTTAATGAGAGGATGGCAGAGAGAGAAGGCAATTTGTGCCCTTACGCTGCTCCTCATGGTATCTATCGTTGCAAAGGAAAAGACAGATGGTGTGCTATAACGGTATTTACCGATGAAGAGTGGGCAGTGTTTTGCCAAGTTATAGATACACCGGAGTGGACAAGAACCCTAAAATTTACCACTCTACTGAAAAGGAAAGAGAGCGAAGACGAGCTGAATAAGCTGGTAGAGGAGTGGACCAGCAACTTCACTGCTGAGGAAGTGATGACTTTAATGCAGGATGCAGGGATAGCCGCAGGTGTGGTAAAGACTGCCGAAGAAGTTCGCAACGATCCTCAATTGAACGAGAGGGGCTTATTTTGGATATTGAATCATCGTGAGATCGGTCCATACGCTCACGTAGGCCAGCCCTTTAAGCTATCCAAGACACCCGCTCAGCCACGAATGGCCGCTCCTTGCTTAGGAGAGCACACCGAATATATCTGCAAGGAAATCCTAAACATGTCCGATGAAGAGTTCATAGAACTGCTTAGTGCTGATGTTTTTAAATAGGGAGGATTGTCATTAAGGTTAAAGGCAAAATTAGTAATGGTCGGCAATAAACTTGGAAGATAAAAGTTTGTGGATAATTTAAGAAAGGAGTATAAATATTTTGGTCCAAAGAGTTCCTATCAAAGAAAGCACATTTAAGGAGACTTCAGAAGGGGGGGTATTATTAGCTAGCAGGTGTAAATCCTGTGGGCAGGTCCTTTTCCCCAAAGCCACCATATGTTT
>JAXHSX010000008.1:0-9896 GCA_034190625.1 Chloroflexota bacterium | reverse complement strand
CAAAATGGCTTTAATGAAATCCTTATCTTCGCCAGGTTTAAGCTTGAAAAAGGGATTACTCAAGGAAGTTACCTCAGTTTCCCTGACTTCAACACTGCTAAGCTTTACCTTGGGCAGCCAGCCTAGCTCATTATACTCGGTATAGGCATAGTAAGAGAACTTGGAAAGGTGTCTGGGGTGTGCATGGGAAGGGTTGGCCCCCCAGTATATGAGCAAATCAGCATTATCCTTTACCTCAGGGAGTGAGCAAGATGGGATAGTTCCATCTAATATCTTCTCAATTAGGGCACCCTGACAAAAAGAAGAACTATCATCCAGCACTGACCGTAGTGTTTGTGCTAGCTCTATCCCAATAGCCTGAGCCTCCAGAGTAGAATTATCTAAGCCAAAGATAAGCCGCCTTGATGACCGTTCAAGTAAATAGGCAGCCTCTTCGATGGCTTTTTCTAAGGGAACCTCTTGCCCATCTATCAGAGATGAATTACGGCAGTCAGGATTTTCGCTAGAATAGAACATGCTGGCACCCTTGGCGCAAGCATGCTCTATTCTCTTAATACGATTTCCTTCTACTTCAACGTTAATATCGTCACATAGACAACTACACGCGGGGCAAGCCAGCTTAGCAAGGCTCATGTTAATTTTATTCGTCTTCCATCAAGTCTTGGGAGATCCTCGTGCCGAGAATTGAATCCAAGCTTAGCTTACTCATGATAAAATAATCGCTGAAAAGCGTATCGTTAGGTGAGCCCATGATGCACCACATTGTCTCCTGTTTGGGGTTACAAAGCCAGAGCATAAACTGTTCCTGTTTTAAATCGAGATACCATTTACCTTTGTTGTCAAACAAGAAGTCTAGTAATCGGCGTTCACTTATAGGAGGGAGGACAATTACGTAATCGGCTTTCTCCCCCAAGATAGACTTCATTGCTATGAGTTTAGCAAATAAATCGGTCATCTCATTCAAGCTGTGACCGACTAAACCCACAATCTCATAGGTAGTTGATTCAACATGTCTCTTGACGTGAAAGTCAGGCTGAACAGAGCCCATGGGCGATGGCGGCTGTAATTGGTACCCGACGTACTGGAGGAACTTTGTACTTGCTCCTAACACCTCTTCAGAACTAAATTCATATGCCAGTTCAGGGACTTGGCTTAGTCTCTGTAACATATCCTTGCTAGTGAATGCCTTCTCGCTCATATTACCCCCAAATTAAACTTTAAGGAGTTGACAAAGCTTGGATAAGCTGTTCCAAAGATTGCTGCCATTGTCGCAATGAAGAGGACTGTGGTAAGGAGTAAGTTGCCTCTTCAATATAGGTGTTTCCTAGCACTACAGTATCGGCTTCTTGTACCGCGGAAGCAAGCCTGCCAGCGACTGTTGGAGGGTAGCCAATGAATACCAGAACCTCAGGTTTTTGATCCATGATTGGGTCCTGCCAGGGATGGCGCATATAGTTTATTACCTCAGCAACCCACATCTTCTTAACAGATTTGGCGCCTCTAGCCTTTAATCCAATAGGAGTGTTTGCTGTTGCAGCCACTGGCGCATTTAGTTTAATACTAACCTCCGCAGCGTAATTCAAGAGTTTTTTTCCGTTAAAATCCACGTCGTCACACAAAGAACCAGTGAGGAGCAAAATGTTTTTCTGGCCCTTAAGATATTCGGCTAACTCCTGTGGTAGTTTTACACTCATTTCTCAACTCCTTCTTTTGCCAGTTTTTCCTTCGCAGCTTTGGAGAGCAGCCGAGGAAGTCTCGTAAAATATGGTGCCTGTAGTGTACTGTATTCATAGTGGAACTTGTCTAGAGACATCAACTCGCCGTTCCGATGCCGTGCTTTCTTTATAATTAGCCTATCCACCTCCCATCCATGCTTTTCTTGTAACTCCTTAAGCAGCTTTGCTTTTAACTTTGGTGGCAAGTCGGTATGACTTCTAACATAAAGGTGCCAATCATCGGGCAACTCACCAAAATTTTCCTCATGAAATCTTATATATGAATCCATCTTAACATGGCGAGCATCCCACGGGTCAAATGGACGATGCATCAGGTTAAAAGCCATGGTTACCGCTTCCTCTTTCGTTTCCACAGGAACAATGAAGTGTGCAGGGACAGGCTCCGTTTCTACACTTCTGGCAGTGTTTGCATCCCACACTCGCCATTTGCTACGGTCATAGACATTGCTCATAAGGAATCGCTTCCATTCAAAAGCCGATTCAGGTCCGACGATTACGGCATCCTGCCCCCGAGCGAAGGCTGTGGCGAGAGCGAACATCCTCTCGTTAGGCACTCCCCACATAACGGTAACCTGCCCCAAGTCATGGCTGCCAAGGTCTGCTGTTGGAGCGAAGTTGGCATAGTGGGAGATATGAGCACCAGTACGACTATAGTGAAAGAAAATATCTCTTAGATAGCAACTAGCTGAGCATGCACCGCAGTTCAGTAGATTCCTCGGCTGATACTCGCAATGAAACTCCTCAAAAATGAATTTTTGCTCTTCCTCATTATAGTATTGAGCAACTTCTCCTGAGCCACAACCAGTCGTGACAACGAAGGAGCACTCCGCAGCCAACTCATGAGCGATCCAACCTATGTCCTTCTGATACTTGGTTCCTCCGCAACCCATAAGTACGGCAAAACCCGGGCAGTTGCCCCATAAGGCACCAAAAGCCCCTGCCATGTTTTCAAGCCGAGGTATTGGACCTCTCCCAGGGCGCATTACGAATTTGTCCTTCGCTGCCTGCTCAGCTTTGGTAGCCACTATCAAGTCACGCAGAGGGATATTCACCGGGCAAACCTCTTCGCACTTGCCACAAAAGGTACAACCTTCCTCTACCTCCACCAGGGCTTTTAATCCTTCATCTTTTACCTTTCTGATTGCTCTGCCCAGCAGTAAGCTATTAGGGCAAACATTAAAGCAAAGGTCACAATCCTCCTTACATTTCCCGGCTTCTTTCTTCACTGCTTCGCCAGACAACAGGTAATCACCCTTCCGCTTTAGCTCCTTTACCACTCTCACTGCGATCTCTCCTGCCTTCTCTGCATTTCTGATCCACACTCCCTCAGCTCCGTCTATCAAATCCTTTACAATTCTGTCAACAGAGTCTTCTGTTCGGTCTTTTAATCCTGCGATTCCTTGGGCACTCGTCCAGATGACTTTGCTCTCAACTCGCCTCGCCTCTCCCAAGACGTCCACGGGAACACAGCCGTTGCTGGCTACCACTACATCGGCAAATCCAGTCCTGATGGCTTTGGCTGCCATCACCTGGGTAGAGATAATACGGCACTTATCATAGAAGCGGAGTATGTCATGCCCCACAGGTCCTAACCCGCATATCTCAATTTGCTCTGCAAGTTCTTTTTCTTTGAGGTAATTTATGGCGATCCAAGCTGATAGGAAATTATCTCCTAAGAAAGCGATTACCGGCTTTCCTTTCTCCACATTCCCCAATCCACCAAGAGCACTCACCGGAGGCCAGTTGTTCATCTCCTCCAATGGATGGTCGTCACTGGAAACCAGACCAAAACAGCCGGTTTTCACCAGCTCAGCAGCCTCCATAGCAAGAACAAGGAGGGAACCAGCATGGAAGGTCATGTTTTCAAATTCTAATGTCTCCGCTGTACCTGAATAACTTGCTAAGAGGAGCTTATTGAGTTGGGCTTCGGCGTAGGATAGGGCTTTGTCTAAATCGTCGAGATTTTTTGCATATAGCCCAGTCAAGACGCCAATGCTAACAGCATGGTCGGTAATATCGTGGCGCTGTCCTAAGCTAATCTCCTTATCCCTGCCAAAAACCTTTATAGCATAGTTCAATAACTCACGACTATCCATCATCTGGGAGAGACATCCCCTGCAAGCCATCCGCAGGCCCAATTTCCCCTGGAAGGATTCAAGCTCCAAGCCGCATTTCCCTTTACCTTTCTCCAATTCACAAGGACCCAATGAGCAATCTCTACAGATACCTTGGCGGTCAATATATAGAGGGGGATATGTGTCTAACAGTATTTTGTCCCAGTCAGCTATGTCGGCTGCCTCAGCAAAGGGGTAAAGTTTAACATCAAATCCCTTGTGGTAGGTTTCAGCCCAATCTGCTTCTATCACTTCAGCCAATCCATCTTCTATCCCACGGGGGTCACTGACTACGGTACGAAGATCGATTAATGAATTCCCAAGTTGAACAAATCCTTTTTTCTCCATAAGTCCTCCTTACTTTAAGATTAGCTATAGTTTATATAAACTCTACTTCTGACAAACACTTTTCACATACTATCTTTACTTGAACAGCTCGACGAATTGGGGAAAGGGCTGTCCCCTTCATTTGATAGCCGAGGCTTTCCTCCGGTATCTCCACTTTTTTCATACAGGCAGCACATAATGGCACGCCACATATAGAACATTTCTCAGTTGCCTCTACCTTACCACAAATACTACAAAGCTTTGGCTCAGACATTTTAAAATCACCTCCTTTTGCAATTTAGATTAGGAAACATGTACCATAACTGCTTCCTCAAGCATAGTAGTAGTTAATTCCTCTATGCCTACAGTATAAATCCTTCCTTTACCTAGATTGGCTATCCTTCTCATTAACTCCGGGTTTGAAGATTCCTGAGTAATACATATGCAAGAAATGCTAATTCCCCTTCGCGCCGCCATAGCTGCTTGCCTGAGCGCAGATTTCTCTGGAGAAGGATGAGGTGCTGTAGCATCACCGTCAGAGATAAGGATAATATGCTGTTTTGCCTTCCCCTTAGGATGATGAGCCAGCAAATCACAGGTCTTCAGTATCCCGTAGCTAATGTTAGTGAAGGCATTCTCGTGGAGTTCCAAATCGAGCACTTGCCTTGTCACTCTGTATGGATTACTGGTAAGGTCAACAACAACGTCAGCCAAGTTAGAAAAGGACATTACTCCCACATTGTCTCCGTAGCGAGCTGCAGCCAAGGCTAAAGCAATGGCACTTTCCTTAGCGTACCATAGCTTCTGAAGTTGACGCATGGTTCCTGAAAGGTCTATTAAGAGAATTATATTCAACTTAGTGTGAATATCCTTTATATTAACCATAATGTCTTCTCTGCTTATTGCCCGTCTCCGATTGCGGATAGCCTCCCTAATTGTATCTTTAAAAGATACATCTCGATACCTGTCGCCAAAACGGAAGTGCCTTATGCCCACAAGTTTACCCTCACCTAGGGTTAACTTTTTTCCAGTGCTGTGTTTCCCGTATCCATATAAATGGACACTTTCGTTTAACCTTGGTGTCAGCTTCTCCAGTAAGAAAGTGATTCCTCTTTGAGACAACATCCAACCTGTTGCACTGCGTTCAATGATATCCTGTTTTTCTAAAAATTTAAGGGTCTCAGCCAGAGCCTCTTCCTGTAACGCTTTATTTATTCTATCCTTCCTCTTCCTCTCCTCCTCGATCTCCGTCAACAATTCATCAGTGAGATTATCCACTTTGTAACGCTCTGGATAAAGCTCTTGTAAACGTTGAATCGCCTCTCTATATATATTTGCCAACTTTGACTCCGGAAATTGCTGCACTCTTTTCAATAATAGATCAAAGGCGCCATATTTAAGCGGCTTTCTTATCCTCTCTTCCTGTACAATTTCTTCTACCAGGGCTAGAATATCCTCCTTGGAAAGAGTGATCAATTCCTTTTCCACTTCCTCAGCTCCTACCACTTTGTTAACAACCTCACTGACAATCTGTTCCCTCTTTCCAGGGAGATCAAGTTCTGGTGCGATGCCCAGACGGTGAGGTAAAGAAATTGAGGCACCCTTTTGTAACAATTCTCCCTCCCCATCATGAATGAATCGAGAGTAAGAGGCTGAAACCTCTGAATACTTAATCATCCCCCGCGTGCCCACGCCTCTCTTCACCTCTGGATGTTGCCTCGTTTGGTTGACTATTTCAATAACTTTATCAACACTACTGTTGGTGATTGTCTCTACGCCATGATATTGCTGCTCAAGATTATTGAGGACAATTTGTTTTTGATTATCGTGACCCTCTATATAGCCGAGCTTGACAACATCAAAGAAATCAATTATATCTAAAGGTAAGAATTTCAGTGCTTTCTCACTGCCAGTAGCTATAACCAGTATATCTAAAGAGATGTTCTCTTCGAATGCTCCAATAGATATCTCTCCTCCTTGGAGGGCATACAAAATTGTATTCAACACTCTTTCAGGAATCCTATCGATGAAATCAATTAGCAGTATGCCTCTATTAGCTCTCAGCAGCTTCCCCGGAACAAAAGAGCCCAGGGAATAAATGCCCTGAGTAAAGGCTGCTTCGGGGTCGAGATCACCAATCAGGTCCTCGGCAGTCAAACCGCCACTGCCTTGCACTCGCTTTACCCTTTCTGAGGCAGGGAGAATCCTTGTCTTGAGGAGGATGTCTTGACTTTTCTTCTCAAGACACCACGGGCAGGAAGCATTTTGCGGAGGACAATTCAATGGGCAATCCTCTACCACCTCTATGTCATCCAGAAGAGCAGCGATTTTATTAGCTATTGCCGTCTTACCGCTTCCTGGAGGACCGAGTATAAGAATATGATGCCCGCTTGAGATACTGGATAAAAGCGCCGTCTCTTCCTCTTGGCTTATCCGAAAGCCATCAAAGACACTTCGATTAGATTCTTCCATGCCCAAATTACTAATGGTAGTAAGGATTTCTTCCCTAAGCAATACTCTCCCTTGCTCGTAGCCTTAAGACTCCCATCGCCCTACCACTCTATTTTCGCCAAGGAGTATCCTTCCCTGCTCATCCTCGGGCCAGGATTCACCAGGCGCAGGCACCGTTATAGTCTGAGGTTCACCATTCTTCCAGAACTTTTCTACGATAGGATGCTTTTTCTGACGCAAGAACTCCTTGAGATCGCTGGGCTCTACACAATCTTCCTCGGTAGCAATCTTGTCATAAACTTCTTCGGGGATAGCCTCGGCAATCTCCAGCTTTATGTCCTTTGGTATCCATACTATCCTGTCCCAGCCCCCGTCTCCCCTAAGGAAATCCTTCATCATAATGCTGCGGAGGGAACACCCTTTAAATCCGTGATTCTGCTCTCCTCCACTCATAAAGCCAGCCAGTGTAGAGAAGCGTATTCCTAGTGGCAGGAAACCAGTATAGCGGCGCTGTGCAAGTCCGATCCCGTCTACCTCAGGGATATAGAAAGATGCAGCTTCAAAGCAACCACAGTTGGTGGAAGGATAAGTAATGCTACTATTCAAATGAAAATGCTTATAATGCTCATGCGACCTACGATACATCTCATCATCCACTCCTGAGTACCAGCCCAGGTCTGGGTCAAGGATGTCCCCTCTAGAAATCGGAAAGATATAACCTGTGGGGTCAACTTCATAATTTGTTTTGGCTCCCATGAAGGACATAATGCCACAGAAGGGTATCAGGGAAGGGGTGATTACGCAGGCATGGTTAGGGGCGATAGCTTGGCAGATGCTGCAGCCGTAAAAGGTATCCACATCTGCATCTTCCATGGTCATTGTCCAAGCATCGTATATTTCCCGCCTCTTATCTATCTTCTCCACTAACTGCTTTATTACTTCTTTCCCCCCAACTTCAGGGGTAGCGACTGTTATTACCGCTTCAAATTTCTCTATCAAGGGGATGCTTGTCATTGCGTAAGCTCGGACCGCCTGAGCTAGTTTAGCCCAGGTAAATTTTGGGGCTGCCTTCTTACTTAGCCTTAGCCAAGGTTCAGTAGGTGCGCCGGTCAGCATCCAACCTTCAAGGTAGAGTATGCCCATTGCACCACCAATTCTTGCCAAATATTCGAAGTGCATATGTGTGATATCCTTGCCATAGACTTTCCAATGAAAGCCAAAGGCAAGGGAGGACTCAGGGGGTATTTCATTTATGTCTGGTCCATAAACGGTTACTTTACCATCTGTAACATCTTCAGGGTCATCACATATGTCTACAAAATAAAAACCACTATAGTCTACTTTTGGTCCACCTAATTCTATGTGCCACTCCCCTTTGCGAACATGGCCGAAATATCTTGGTCCTACTCCTACGTTTTCCAGACCTTCGTATAACTGGTCTAATCCTGTGGGGAGTTGATAGACTCTAGGTGGAGGTAGCTTCAAACTCACCTCCATATCAGCCAATTTGGGGCCGGCATATTTGCCAATTTCCGTAGCCATTTTTACACCTCCTTTGTTATCATGTTACCATTGCCTTTGGCTGGCTGTCAAAATAGGAAAGCATTTCCCTGCACAATTCTCCTACTGCTATTGAAGCTGCTGACTCATCCGGTAAATCTATCACCGGCTTACCCTCAAGGTCAAATCGAGCTATCGATTCATCCCAGGGAATATACGCAGATATTTCAAGATTGTTTTCCTGTGCCATCTTATCAAAAGAAGGCTTTATTTTAGGGGTTATTTTGTTTGCTACCACCATAGTCTTCCCAAAATCAATGGAAAGCTCCTGAGAAAGTTCCTTGACCCTTTGGGCTGTCAGTATGCCGTTCTTTGTTGGCTCAGTAACCACTATCATAATATCTACATCCTTGGTAGTCAAACGGCTCAGGTGCTCCAGCCCCGCTTCACAATCAACCACAATGAAATCGTAGCTACTGGCCCTGAAATCTATTACCTGCCGAATCACCCAGTTAACGGCACAATAACAACCAGGTCCCTCGGGACGACCCATTAATGCGAGGTCAAACTGGGGAAATTCCTCAATGGCTTCAGTTACAGCACGCTTTAAGGCTTGTTGCTTATCAGGTACCTCGCGACTGGAAGCGCTGCTGATTTCCTCTCTTATATCTCCCACAGCTTTGTTAGCCGTTACACCTAAAGCTTGGGGGAGATTAGAGTCAGGATCAGCATCAATGGCTAATACACTGCCAACCCGCGACAGTGTCCTAATCAAAAGCGCTGATAGGTTCGTCTTTCCGACGCCGCCTTTGCCTGATATAGCAACGACAATTCCTTGGCTCATTATTTACAAACCTTAATCATCTTGTTGGTGTTACGCTTTAGCGATCGCTATACCAAAACATCTTCCATTATCTCATCGATTAATTCAAATGGGTTGTCATAAAATTTAGATTCTGGGGATGGCTTGATCCTACTCGCCATAGAAGAAACTCCTATTCGCTTAATGTCATCTATAGCTGCTTTAGAGCGGCCGTTTAACAGCGCTATAGTTTGCACCCTGTCATAAATGGAGAGCCCGGCTCTTACGCTGGCAGCTTGATCTAACTCTTTAGCCCAAGGCTCTTGCCGTGTAGCTCTTATAAGTTGAACTATTGAGTCGAGAACTTCCTGCGGTATTTCAACGTTATCAATTCTTCGCCCGTACCTGAGCAATATCTCCTTCTCCCTTTCCGGAGTCTCAGGATAACCCATTCTAACTACATCGAACCTGTCAAGTAAAACATCTGAGAGTTCTTCTACTCCAGCACGCTCTCTTGGATTCATAGTAGCAATCATTATGAAGTCTGCAGGGTAATCTACATCATAGGGACCAATGGTAGCAATGCCCTCTTCAAGAACCTGCAATAAAGCATTCTGCAACTTCTCCGGCACCCGATTGAGCTCGTCAAAGAATACAATTCCCCTATTACCCTTAAGTAATTTCCCTGGGGTAAAAGCTCGAAAGTCTTGAGATCCATACTTAAAGGCTTGTACAGGATCAATATCTCCAAGCAGGTCTTCGGCTGTGAGGTCTGGTGAGCCTTGAAGCCGAACAAATCTCGATCTTCCTGGCACTTGGGCGATCTCGAGATTCTCGCCGCTGGCAATCTTCACCTTACAGGAAGGACATATTGGTGCCCCAGGGTTGCAATGATAAGGGCAGCCTTTTACCGCCATTACATCAGGTAGTGCCGAAGCGATGTGTTTGGCGAGGGTCGTTTTTCCT
>JAXHSX010000079.1:0-5859 GCA_034190625.1 Chloroflexota bacterium | reverse complement strand
CCTCTGGGAAGATTTTTGTCAGGCGGAACTGTATCCTGAAAGGGGAAGGAAAACACAGACTCAAGAGATGCCTACCTGGAGGGTAATCCCAGCACGGAAAGCCATCTCGGAGAAGATAAAGCTACTTCCATCTGAGGATCTTGAAGTAATGCTCGATAAGGCTACTAAGTTCGCTGTTGTCCATTGTCCTTGCCGGAGGATAGCTGAAAGGTGTGAATTGCCTGTCGAGGTCTGCCTGCAACTCAATCGGTCGGCAGAGTATGCCATAAGCAGAGGCACGGGCAGGGAGTTAACTCGAGAAGAGGCGATGGGGATTCTAGACCTCTCGGCAGAAGCGGGTCTAATCCATAGTGCGCCTAACCGATCTGAAGTCGGCGCTGTGGTCTGCAATTGCTGCACTGATTGCTGTGTCCTTTACTATGCACTTATAAAGTATGGTGGATTGGAGCGAGGAGTAGCTAAGAGCCGGTTTCAGGCGGAAGTAGATAAAACAACCTGCAACGGATGCCAGGTCTGCATAGAGAGGTGTCCGTTTGAAGCGATAGAAATGGTAAAAATTACAGGAGAGAAGAAGCTTAAGGCACAAATAGACTCGGAAAAATGTTTCGGGTGTGGGGTTTGTGCCGTGAAATGTGACCCGGGGGCTATAAAGCTCATGGAAGTCAGATCTCCTGACCATATCCCTGTTTAAAAAACGAAGGCTTGCAGCATTTATTACATGGTAAGGAATTTGTCAAATGAGTGAAGTAAAAATTGGAATTATCGGCGGGACCGGACTTTATGATATGGAGGTAATTAGCGAAGTAGAGGAGGTGAAGATAAACACGCCTTTTGGTGAGCCTAGCGATGCCCTCATCCTGGGCAATCTCGAAGGGGTAGGGGTCGTGTTTCTCCCCAGGCATGGTAAGGAACATCGTCTAAGTCCTAGTGAGCTGCCAGGCAAGGCTAATATTTATGCCTTAAAATCTTTAGGCGTTGAAAGAATTATCTCAGTGACTGCTGTGGGTAGCCTCAAGGAGGAAATAAAACCTTCGGATTTAGTTATCCCAGACCAAATTATCGATTGGACGAAGGGCAGAGGTAACACCTTCTTTAACAACGGGATAGTAGCTCATATCGCCTTTGCTGAGCCGTTCTGCCCTGTTTTGAGACAAGCTTTGTTTGAGGCGGCCGGTAAGGCAGAAGTGAAGGTACATAAGGGCGGCACACATTTGGCTATGGAGGGACCGCAGTTCTCCACCAAGGCTGAGTCACAACTCTACCGTAGCTGGGGGGCTGACATTATTAGCATGACTACTTTACCTGAAGCTAAATTGGCAAGAGAAGCCGAAATATGCTATGCCGCACTTGCTATAGTTACCGACCGTGATTGCTGGCATCCTGGCTATGAAGCAGTAACTACAGAGATGATCTTCGCTAATCTGCAAAAAGGCGTTGCAACTGCTAGGAAAATCTTAAAGCTAACTATTCCATCTATATCGCAGAAGAGAGATTGCTGTTGTGCTACTGCTCTTAAAGGCGCCATTGCCACCTCGTCACAATATGTATCCGATAAGGCAAAGAAGGACTTAGACCTGCTTATCGGAAAATATCTGAGTGAAGGCAACGATGTCAGTTAGGTTAGAGTTCGGTTGTTTACCTACGGCTATCGGCAGTATGCCACATACCGACCCGGAAGAAGCTTGCTCTTCAGTGCTAAAGTATCTCCCCGATATTCCGGCCTGGCCTCAACTACCAAATCGTTCCGCGGAAGAAAGTATGTATATCCAGTTTAGCGAAGGCTTTCCAGGTACGGTCATAAATGGAGATAAAATCCATATCGAGCCGGGGGATGATTTCGTAGCTGAATTAGAGCAAATCTACACCGACTGTGAAGAAAGCGATGCCAGCAGTTATAGCGTTTCGGCCGGATATGCCGCCGGGCTGCATACACTCCTGGCAAAGGCGAATAAAACAAGAATGGTCAAGGGACAGATAATAGGGCCTATCACCTGGGGACTTACAATTACCGACCAGGATGGGCAGGCTATCCTTTATGATGAAACACTGGCTGAAGTAATGGCCAAGTTCCTGAGGCTAAAAGCCTCGTGGCAGGAAAACGCCTTGAGACGACTGTCGCCCAACTTAATTATCTTTGTTGATGAGCCATATTTACTTTCCTTGGGCTCCGTCTTTGTTCCTGTTCCCGAGGAGAGGGTACCTGCTTTGCTGGAGGAAGTTCTTCAGGGCATTAAGGGGGTAAAGGGATTGCACTGCTGTGGCAATACCAACTGGTCGGTTCTCTTGAACACCTCAATTGATGTCCTCAGCTTTGATGCCTATAATTATACCGATTCTCTCAGTACTTATATTGACGAAGTAGAATCGTTCCTTGCTCGTGGAAGTGCAATCGCCTGGGGAATAATTCCCAATGATGAAGACGCTTTAGCTAAGGAATCAGTGTCTAGCCTATATGAGCGCCTGGGAGAAGCTATGGCTCCCTTTACCAGAAACGGCGTCAGTTTTAAGCAAATCGTGAGCCAGGGATTACTCACTCCCTCCTGTGGATTGGCGACTCTGTCTACCGAAGCAGCAGATCGAGCTCTGGAGCTACTAGCTAAACTTTCAAATAATATAAGAAGGAAATATGCTGTATGTTAAAGAGGATAAAAATTATCGTTCATTTACTGCCATTCTGAATACAGAGAAGAATGTCATCGTGGTTTTTGGACCCTTCGCGAAGCGAAGGGTTACATAGGATAATCGACGGCTTATTAAAAATGGAATGTGAAATTGAAGTTAATAAATTAACATGCACCTGCACTTATGAGCCGTGTTCCAGAAAAGGGAAGTGCTGCGAATGCCTCCGCTATCATTGGGAAATGGATGAGCTCCCCGGTTGTCTCTTTCCTCCTGAAGTAGAAAAGACCTACGACCGTTCGCTGAAGAGATTCATCTCGGTTTACAGTAAGAAGATATGAACAAGAAAAAGAGAATGGCTGTCTTAAAACATCGCTGGCACCAGAGAAAGCTCAAGGAGAAAAGGAAAGCTGAGGCGGCAGTGAGTGGTAATGAAGAAAGTTCTTCTCCTGACCGGTAATCCTGGTACTGGTAAAACTGTCCTCATCAAAGAAGCTCTGGCTAAGGCAGAAGTCAAAGCCGGTGGGTTTTACACCGAAGAAATTCGAGTTGGCGGAGTAAGGCAGGGATTCATAATTGTCACTCTTGATGGTCAGGAAGCCGTTCTGGCACATACCAATATCTCCAGTCCCTATCAGGTAAGTAAGTATAAAGTTGATATAGATAGCCTGGATAGGGTTGCCGTCTCTGCTGTGCGCCAGGCACTGAAAGAAAGCGACTTAATTGTTATAGATGAAATCGGCAAGATGGAGCTTTTGTCGCCGCAATTTAGGCAAGTTGTGTTACGAGTCTTAGATAGTGGCAAGAGAGTTCTGGGTACCATTATGCTTAATCCCTATCCCTTTGCCGATGAAATCAAGTCTCACTTCCAGGTTAGGACTATTGTGGTTACCAGAGACAATCGTGATGAGGTGCTGCAGGATATTTTGGATTGGCTGGGTAGTTCTGCTGAGTCTTATCACATTCCTTGAACTAAATCATATGATCTTGTTCAAATGGATGAGTTACATATAAATTGTGAAATTACGCCATGATATTTCCGTTTATGTTTTCTCTAATATCAACTATAATACACCTTTTGTTTATATAATATTCACTTACCATTGACTTTACTTTTATTATATGGTAATCTTTATTCAGGGCATTAGTTTCGAATTCATGAGAAGGTTGGGATGCAATCAACCACACGAACTTTATTTATGTCCGTCATCGCACAACTACGTGCGCATAGAGAAAGATTTGAGGAGATGAATTGTTTGCCAGCGCCAACCAAGCGATTGAGATAGCTAGGGAGGAAATAGAACGGATGGAAACCCAACCGGATCCGGTGTTCGCCCTTTGGAGAAATGCTTCCTTGGGGCATCCGGTTTTTGGTAAAGAATATTTTTAAGGTTCCGTCTTATTGGCTTGTTCCTGTTTTGATTCAAGGGCGAGTGGGGGGTTGTGAGAGTTCTTGAAACAGGCAGGGTGGCTGCTATCGGAGCTTTTTATCAAGATCCCAGGCAGATAAAATTCTGTCCTATTACGGTTACTGGTATAGCTGCAGAGGAAGCCATCTGCCGAGCTGAGGAGAGAATCCATCCTGAGCAGGGGGAGGTGGCTTCAGATCCTGTATTTATACATGATGGTCCGCAAGGTCGTGAAGCTTGGCTAATTGAGGTTATGAAGGAAGGCAGATCACACCGCTGGATATTTGTTACCCAGGCATTCGTCTATGAGCGACTAGCTGGGGAGCAGCTCGATGAAAGTTTGGAATAACCCACAGTTCGAAAATGATGTTCTGTTAACTGGATTGAAGGAGGTGATGACATGTGAGGTAAAAGACGAGTTTTGAGGAAGCTGATGTCAAGTTTGTAAGGTTTTAGATTTTATAAAGGAGGTAAAGAATGGCCAGGAAAGCATTATTGGTTGGAATTAATGATTACAAAGGGGTAAATGATCTGCGTGGCTGTGTTAATGATGTCCTTGATATGCATTTTTCCCTTCGCAGCCTGTTTAATTTTCAGACTCGGGAGGTTCGGGTTCTTACAGACAGCCGGGCTAGCAAAGCTAATATAATTCATCGCTTGGAATGGCTAGTGGACGGGGCCAAATCAGGTGATTTCTTAGTGTTTCACTTCTCAGGCCATGGTTCCCAAATTAGGGATAGGGATGGCGACGAGCTTGTAGACCATCTTGATGAACTTATCTGTCCCTATGATATGAATTGGGATGGGACTTTTATCACCGACGATGAACTGAACGAAATCTTCAAAAATGTGCCAGAGGGTGCCCTATTGGAGGTTTTTCTTGATTGTTGTCATGCTGGAACGGGATTGAGAGAGATGGGCTTGGCGCCTCCTCCTGAATTAGCCGCAGAACACCCTACTCTAAATCGTTTTCTACCGCCACCTGCAGATATTTTCCTCCGCTTTAGCGGTGAAGAAGATGATCTGAAGTCGACGGGATTTGTAAGGGGTTTTGAGGAAAGGGGAAGACAGCATCATATTCTCTGGGCTGGATGTATGGCGAACCAAACCTCTGCTGATGCTTACATTGATGGGCGTTACCATGGGGCTTTTAGTTACTATCTTAACCTTCATCTAAGGCGAACCCCACGAGTCTCACGCAAGGAACTACTCCGTAAACTTCGAGCCTCACTGAGGCACGAGGGATATAGCCAAATTCCTCAGTTGGAGACAAAAGCAACCAAAAAGGACAGGTCAGTCTTTGTGGACGAGGCACCTGAATAGGTCTGGAAAGCTTAAGATTTATTCCGGTGAGGTCTATAAGGGAAGTAGGGCAATACCAATCTCCTGTTCAGTCTAGTAGCGCATAATTGAGAGCGGTGCTTTGCATCGCTCTCAATTATGTCTAAATATTCATGAACCATAATATTTCTCAATTCGGCAAGAAGTGCCCAAGATCAATCACTTCGTAACTTGTCTGGGATAAATGTTCGAAATAACCCCTGATGTATCAATCCGAGATTTCTTTGGCCAGATGTTTTACCTGAAAGCTAAATGCCTAACTCACCAGCTCTTCAAGGATTATCTCGGCGGCTTTTTTATCCAGAGGCTGGTTATTGTTGCCACACTTGGGCGATTGAATGCAGGAAGGGCAGCCATCGGAGCAGGGACAATCTCTAACCACCTTTAAGGTGGCTTGCCAGAGTTCGATTATTAGTTCAAATCCTTTCTCGGCGATACCGACGCCTCCGGGATAAGCATCGTAAGTGAATTACCCCCCAGCTTGCTGGGG
>JAXHSX010000078.1:0-8175 GCA_034190625.1 Chloroflexota bacterium | reverse complement strand
CCTCCTGATGGACACGATTTCTGTAGTTTGGGTATATCTGTGGACATCGTAAAATCGGTTGTAGATAGTGCAGATCTTGTCATTGCCGAGGTAAATCCTCAGATGTTCGGACGCAGGTGCTACTCAGAGTACTGCGGTGCTTGATGGGGACAATTGGATCATTAATGGCACAAAGCAATTCATCAGCAATATCGGCTATGACAACGCATCTATAGTTGTTATAACGGCCCGCTGTCCACAGCTTAAGCGAGAAGATGGTAAGAATGTCATTAATACATTTATTGTCCCTAAAGGGACTCCTAACTTCACAGTGGGCATACACTGGGACAAAATTGGCTTTCGCTCATACCCAACTAACGAGTTGATTTTCCAAGATTGCCATATTCCCAAGGATTATCTTCTGGGAATGGGAGGGCGCGGTTTTGCTCAACATTTGCAAGTGTTGGAGACAGGAAGAATATTTGTTGCTGCCATATCTGTTGGGCTGGCTCAAGCCTGTCTTGATGCCTCTCTGAATTATGCTAAACAAAGACAGCAATTTAGCCAGACAATTTATAAATTTCAGGCGGTGTCTTTTAAGCTAGCTGATATGGCAATGAATATTGAACTAGCCCGCCTGATGTATTTGAAGGCTGCCTGGATGAAGGATAATGGCTTGCCTCATACTTTAGAGGCTGCATATGCCAAGCTTTTTGCCTCTGAAATGGCAGAGAAGGCTGCTAGTGATGCAGTGCAGACTCACGGCGGCTATGGTTATATGACAGACTATCCTGTATCTCGCTATTATAAAGCTGCAAAATTGTTACAGATTGTCGAAGGGACGTCTGAGATGCAGCGATATATTATCAGTCGCAATTTGTAAGCCAGACTCAGGTGATAATCACTCACCTTATTATCACCTGAGCCGAAGGCGAAGAATCTTGTAATCTTCAACAGGCCATTCGATTGGCTCAGGGTAACATAGAGAGGCTCAATCTACATTCAGAGGTAGCCTTTTATATTCCTAGCTAAGTCTATAGGTATGCATGTTATTTGACTAAGTTCCTCGGTTGAAGCCTCTCTAATGGCTTCAATCGAGCCAAATTTCTTAAGCAACGCCTTCTTCCGCTTTGGTCCGATGCCCGGAACAACATCTAAGGCGGAAGCTATACTCCTTTTACTTCGTAGTTTCTGATGATAGCTAATGGCGAAGCGATGTGCTTCATCCCTGGCTCGTTGCAGCACATGTAGCGCTGGGGAATTATGGGGTATATCAACTGGTTCAGATTGACCTGTTATGAAGATTTCTTCGTGCCCCTTAGCCAAGCTGGCTATGAAAAGAGAATCCAGTCCAGCTTCTTGTTTTACCTCTAAAGCCGCGTTAAGCTGCGCCTTTCCGCCATCAATAAGGATAAGGTCAGGCACGATTGCCCAGCCTCCTTCACCTTCTACACCTCTTTTTAAACGTCGTGTCAATACCTCCTGAATCATAGCACAATCATCAGCGGTAGCTACCGTCCTAATGCGAAAACGGCGATAATGAGCTGGTTTGGGCAGTCCTTTCTCCAAGACAACCATGCTGCCTACAGCTAGAGTGCCCTGTATATTGGAAATATCGTAGCACTCTATCCTCAAGGGTATTTTTAGCAGGCGAAGTCTATCCTTCAGTTCCTGTAAGGCAGATAACATAGCCTCAGGATTCATCTGTTTAGCTTTAGCTAACTGTAAGCCTTTTCTGGCATTGTCAGCAACCATATCTACTAATTGTTTCTTGACACCACGCTGCGGCACTTGAAGCTTTACACTGCTTCCTCTTCGCTGCTTAAGCCAATTGGAAAGCACGGGCTTTTCGTCTACAGGATGCTGAAGCAATACTAAAGATGGTATATGTAAAGCTGAGGCGTAATATTGCTTTACAAAACTAGTCATTATTTTACTGGGTTTTTCGCTATATGTACCTTCCAAAACAAATTGGTCGCGACCAATAAGTTTATTGTTGCGAATAAGGAAGACTTCCATTAGAGCCTGTCCATTATCCTGAGCCAGAGCAATAACATCTTCCTTGCCTTTCAGAGTTACGGCAATTTTCGCTCCTTCAATGACATCCTCTACTGCTCGAATTTGGTCACGATACAAAGCTGCTTTCTCAAACTGGAATTGACGAGATGACTCCACCATTTTCTTGTTCAGTTCTCGAATGATAAGCTCTTGTCTACCTTCAAAAAATAGAATGACCTGGTTAATCACCTCATGGTACTCTTCTCTACTTACAGCACCAATACATGGTCCAAGGCAGCGATGGATATGGTAGTTAAGACAAGGACGTTTATCGTTACCAGTGATGGATTTGTTGCAGGAGCGAAAGGGAAAGATTTTTTTTACTAATCTTAAAGTCTTACGCACTGAGCTGGCGCTGGCGAAAGGACCGAAATATCTTGCTCCATCATTCTGTAATCGCCGGGTAATATAAACACCTGGCCAGTCTTCATTAACACTTATCTTAAGGTAGGGAAAGCTTTTACTATCCTTGAGGCGAACATTGTAGCGAGGCTGGTATTTTTTTATCATATTGCATTCCAGAATAAGTGCTTCCTGCTCAGAGGAAGTAACCATAAATTCGAAATCGCTTATTTTGGGTACTAATTGCTGGATTTTAGGTGACAGGCTGCTTGAGCTGCCAAAATAACTTCTTACCCTATTGCTCAAATTAGCTGCTTTGCCAGCATAAATAACTTTGCCTTCGCTATCTTTAAATAAATAAACCCCTGGCTTCGCAGGCAAAGCTCTCGTCTGTTGCTCTAGCCACATTGATTCCATGACAGAATTATTGTAACAAGAGAGTTGGGTGGAGACAAAAATGGACAGCATTATGTTACAATAATACTAATGAGGGAAGATGTAGATATTTTCCTTAAGCTTGTGGCTAAGGAGAAGGGGTATTCTCAGAATACTATAGCTGCTTATCACAACGATTTGAATCAACTTGTAGCTTATGTTGAGGTGGAGAAAACGAAGGAGATAGCCGCATCTATTAGTGATATTTTGAAAAGCTATTTACTTTGCCTTCGAGAGAAAAAATATGCCATGGCTACGATAGCTCGCAAAACAGCTGCAGCCAAATCTTTTATTAAGTTTATGGTTGATTCAGGGAAGCTACAGGATGACCTGGCAAAGAATTTGATTTCTCCTCAAGTCAAGAGGCATCTACCTGATTTCTTGTCTACTTCCGAGTACCAACTTTTACTGGCGGAACCGGTAAAGTTATCAACCCCGGAAGCTGAAAGAGATGTAGTAATGTTAGAATTACTTTATGCTACTGGTTTGCGTGTAAGCGAGTTAATATCCCTGAACGTCAAGGATATTGATTTAGAGCGAAGTCGTGTACATTGTGTCCAGGGCAGTTCGAAAAGAGACGTTCCATTTGACCACCATACAGGTCAGCTACTCAGAAATTTCATTGAGAACGATAGGTTAGACTTATTGTTCAATGAAAATGAGGAGGCGCTATTTCTCAACCTGCGAGGGCAGCGGCTTACCAGACAAGGTTTCTGGCAGATAATCAAGAATTATGCTGCTAAAGCTGGTTTAAGCTCCAAGGTTACACCAGAGGCATTGCGCCATAGCTTCGCTATGCGCAAATTACAAAGTGGTACTGACATACATTCTATTCAGGAACTTCTGGGGCATGCATATGTCTCCAGTACCAGGATTTATGAGCAACAGCGTTTGAGAAAGAGATAAGGAAATGGCGAAAAAATCACGTCGCAGTAAAGCCAAATATAAAGCCGAGGCAACAAAGGCAGCGCAGGGAAGGCGTTCAGAACACCCCAAGCCAGTTACCCCTGAAGAGCCAAGTTTTGCAGGAGACCGCACTAAACCAGTGATTGCTAGATCCCAGGTGCCAAGTACTAGATCTCGCAAACCGCAATATCATATTGCTGATTATCGCTATGTGGGAAGAGATGTAAGGTATATTGGTATTCTAGCTGGCTCTTTGATTGTCATCCTGGTAATACTGTCTTTTGTACTCGGGTAAATAGCTTGGGTAGGTAAAAGGTGGTGGATTTTGAGAGAGCTAGGGAACGCTTAATTAGATCTCTTGAGCGTGAAATTACGGATGGTCGTGTGATTCAAGCTATGAGGAAAGTGCCACGCGAGATATTCGTGCCTCTGGAACATCACTATGAATCTTATGATGACCATCCGCTACCTATTGGATTGGGACAAACTATTTCTCAGCCTTTTATCGTTGCTCTGATGGTGCAGGCCTTAGAACTAAAGGGTGATGAAAAGGTATTGGAGTTGGGTACAGGAAGTGGCTATGAAGCAGCTATACTAGCGGAACTAGTCAGAGAAGTGGTTACTGTGGAAGTTATACCTGAATTGGCAGAGTCGGCTAAGCGAGTTTTAGATAAACTTGGCTACTCTAATATCAATGTCCATATTGCTGGTAAAATATTGGGGTGGCCTAATGAAGCGCCCTACGAGGCTATTATAGTCTCTGCTGGTGCACCTTGTGTGCCTCAAGTTCTTCTGGATCAGCTAGCTTGGAGAGGAAGAATAGTGATCCCTGTAGGCTCTCGTCAGCGGCAAGAATTGCTTAAGATTACAAAGTATAAGGAAAGAAACAGAGTGGAGCATTGCGGTGGTTGCTATTTTGTACCTCTCATTGGTGAAGATGCCTGGAAGGATTAAACGTTAAGGAGGTTAAAACTATGGAAGTGTTAGAAGCAATAAAAACGAGGCGAAGCATTCGTCGTTATAGGCCTGAGCATGTGGATGAAGATAAAATTAATGCTGTGATCGAGGCAGCTCGTTGGGCACCATCGTGGGGCAATACCCAATGCTGGAAGTTCATAGTGGTTAAGGGTGAGGCAGTAAAATCACAACTGGCCGAAACTCTGGCATCATGGAATCCAGTGCGTTCTACTTCTGCTATCAAACAGGCACCTGTAGTTATTGTAGCTTGCGCCGAACTAGGCAAATCTGGTTTTAAAGAAGGTGTCCCTAGTACAAATAAAGGTGACTGGTATATGTTTGACACAGCTTTAGCTATGCAAAATCTCGTCTTGGCTGCTCATTCGTTAGGTCTAGGAACAGTGCACGTCGGTGCCTTTGATGCCCAAGAGGTAGCTCGCATTTTGGAAGTACCGCAAGGGACGGTGGTAGTAGAGATGACTCCCTTAGGTTACCCAGAAAGGGAAGGGAAAGCACCGCCCAGGAAGGAACTTTCTGAGATAGTATCCTATGAAATCTATAGGTAAAAAATAGAGTGCCCTCAAGGGGATTCGAACCCCTGATCTTCAGCTTGAAAGGCTGACGTCCTAGGCCTCTAGACGATGAGGGCAATTTAATATTCTAAGGATAAATGGCGAGACTTTCAAGTCCGCTTGTCTCAGGCAGATTGAACATCACATTCATGTTTTGCACCGCTTGGCCTGCTCCACCTTTTACCAAGTTGTCGATGCAACTGATCACTATCAACCTGCCTGTGTTCATATCTATGGTGGGGTAAATGAAGCAAAAGTTACTCGCCCAAACATGCTTGGTTTGGGGTGGTCTATTTGTTATCCGAATAAAAGGGGCTCCTTTGTAAAAATCAAGATAAAGCTGCCTTAACGCGTCCTTCTCCAATTTGCTCTTCAATTCGGCATAACAAGTGCTTATTATACCTCGTGTCATTGGTACAATGTGAGGTATAAAAGTTACGGACAATGGAGGTTCAGATCCTAATATCTCCAATTCTTGTTCTATTTCCGGTAGGTGTCTGTGTCCCTCAAGGGAATAAGCGTAGCTATTTTCATTGACTTCAGAATAGTGGGCGGTTAAGCTCAGTGCCCTCCCTGCGCCGGAAACACCTGACTTACTGTCTATTACTATATCGGGGTGAATGAGCCTCTCTCTAACCAATGGTACAAGCGCCAGTATCGCGCTGGTGCTGTAACAACCGGGGTTAGCAATCAATGAGGCTGAGACAATGTCATCTCGATGTAACTCGGGCAATCCATAAACTGCTTCCTGTAATAACTCCGGTGCCGGGTGTGTGAATCCGTACCATTTTGAATATGCAACGGTATCCTTTAGTCTGAAATCGGCACTAATATCAATAACTCTGATGTTTTCCTTTAGTAGAGAAGGTACTACGTCGACACTGCTTTTATGGGGCATTGCCGAGAAGGCGACATCGATATCTTTACTAAGCTCGGTTTCTATGCTCTGATCTATAGCATCGAAGGAAGGGAAAATATCACCTAGCTTTTGGCCTGCGCTACTTCGTCCCGTAACTGACTTGAGATCTATTTTAGGGTGTTGAAAGAGCAAGCGTGCTAACTCAATGCCAATATATCCTGTAACGTTTATTATACCTGCCTTTATTCTCGCCATACCTTTTGGAGCATTATACTACATAACGGTGATAATATTTGATCATCAAGAAAAAAAATGCTAGACTCCCCTACTTGATTTCCATATCGGATCAGATGATTTATGAGAAATTCTCAGGGCAAAAGACTAGAGAGGATATCCTGCAAACTATGGTTGATGCCGTGGAAACCGCCCGAGCGTGCGGAGCTGAAAGCATAGGAGTAAATGCTGAGGATGCTTCTCGAGCCGATATGGATTTCCTGACGGTATTTGCTCTGGCAGCTAAGAAATGCGGGACTGACAGACTTCGCTATTGCGATACCCTTGGTTATGATAATCCTTTTACTATTTATGAGACCATTAAAAGACTGGCAGAAAATGTAGAGATGCCCATCGAAATCCATTGTCATGGTGACTTGGGAATGGCTGTGGCTAATTCCCTCGCCGGAGCTAAAGGATCTATTGATGGAGGCCAGGATGTCTATATTAATACCACGGTTAATGGAGTTGGGGAAAGGGCTGGTAATGCTGACCTTGTGGCCACAGTACTCGCTGTTACTAAGTCCAAAGACTTTACCGAAAGGTATAAACTAGGTAGACCGATTGATTTGACCAAAGCATGGAAAGTAGCTAAGTTCGCCAGTTACTCCTTTGGAGTTCCTATTCCCGTAAATCAGCCCGGAGTAGGAGTAAATGCCTTTGCCCATGCCTCTGGTATCCATGCCGATGGCGTATTGAAGGCCCCCCAGAACTACGAGCTATATGATTACACTGAACTGGGTAGAGGTGAATCGGAGCTAGTAGAAACTGGGCGGGAGATATGTTCAGGAGAATACAGTGGCATATCGGGGTTCAGACATATAATGGGCAAAATGGCGGTGACTTTCGATGATGTCGAAGAAGCAGAGACGATTCTGGAATTAGTAAGATATGCAAATGTCGAGGCGCAAAAACCATTGACCGAGGATGACTTACTGTTTATCGCCAAATATCCTCAAATTGCTAAAAAACTCCTAACATTAAAGCCGTTAGAGTCGCTATTATTAAGAAATACCTTTAGAAAATTGTCCTTTAATGGCGGTAAGTTAATTAATACGGAAAAGGTTGCTTTTTTACAGGGCAATCGTTAATATGAATTTGCTTGTATGAATGTAATCTGTGATATGGCTGAGTTTTTCACATCATTCCGTAATAGTGTCCAGGCTGAGTTGAAGGAAATCATCAATAACAGCCCTGCATCTTTTCATAATATTCTGCAATATCATATGGGTTGGTGTGATAAGAATGGTTATCCTTACCAGGGGAAATTGGGTAAATTTATCCGCTCCACGCTCTGCCTTCTTAGCTGTGAGGCTGTGGGAGGGAATATAGAACAGATATTACCAGCCGCAGCAACCCTGGAATTTATCCACAATTCCTCTCTCATCCATGACGATATACAAGATGGTAGTTATGAGCGTCACGGGCGTCCCACAGTATGGAAGTTATGGGGTCAATCGCAAGCTATAAATACTGGCGATGTAATGTTTGCTCTGGCTTGTCTGGCCTTGGTCAAGTTAAAGAAGAATGGTGTAAACGATGAGGCAGTCGTACATTCTTTTGGCCTTCTAGGCGGAACCTACCAGGATCTTTGTGATGGACAATATCTAGACATCGAGTACGAGAACCGACTTAGTATCACGGTGGAGGATTATCTCAATATGATAAGAAAGAAAACCGCAGCGTTGATAGCGGCATCCACTTCTTTAGGAGCTTATTTAGGTAAGGGAGGTGAAGTGGTGTCTTACCTTTATCATTTTGGTGAAGCATTGGGTATAACTTATCAAATTCGTG
>JAXHSX010000077.1:0-15629 GCA_034190625.1 Chloroflexota bacterium | reverse complement strand
ATTTTACCATGAATCTTACCGGGAAAATTGAGCAGTATTTACCCCAGCATCTCTTGGAGTTAGTCGCAGCTATTAGTGGACTAGCTGAGCAACTGGGGTATCAAGCTTACCTTGTTGGCGGTGTAGTTCGAGATTTACTCCTTGGCTATCCCAATTATGATCTTGACATGGTGGTTGAAGGTAACGCGCTGAGATTAGCTCAACAGATTATGCTATCACCTCTGCTAAAGCAACAAATAGGAAAGCTGGTTTTGCATCCACGATTTGGTACTGCCAAGCTCAAGTGTAACGATTTCACTATAGATATAGCTACGGCACGAGGTGAAGTCTATGCTAAACCGGGGGCGTTGCCCGTAGTTACCCCCGGCATCCTCATCAATGACCTCTTTCGGCGGGATTTCTCCATTAATGCCATGGCAATATCTCTGGTGTCAAGCAATTATGGGGAACTAATTGACCCTTACCATGGTGAAAACGACCTGGAACTACATCTTATTCGCATCCTACACCCTGAGAGTTTTATCGATGATGCTACCAGAATTCTACGAGCTATTCGTTACGAACAACGGCTGGGCTTTAGTCTGGAAAGGGAAACCGACCGATTGCTTAAAGAAAGTGTCCCCATGCTGGATACTATAAGCAGTGACCGTATAAGACACGAGTTAGAATTGATTTTGCGAGAGAGATATCCTGAATATGCTATCAAACGCCTTGGAGAGGTGGGAGTGCTGACAAGAATAAGTCCTTCTCTCAAAGGTAATGGCTGGATAGCTGAGAAGTTCGATCAAGCACGTTTGTTAACTAAGCCCAGCCAGCTACTTTCGCTCTACTTTTGCCTTCTCTTTTATCCACTTAACGAAAAGGAAATCGAGCAGCTTATTTCTCACCTTAATATACCAGGAAAACTAACTCGAGCGATGCGTGACACCATTCGTCTGAAGACCGAGCTTACTTCTCTGGATAAATCCTCCATAAAATCCAGCGAAATTTACTATTTGCTGCACGAATTCGAGCCACTGGCTATTCAGGTAAACGCCATCGCTTCGGAATCCTTGCTCATATGCGATTATCTGCAGCTATTTCTGAAAAAACTACGCTATGTCAAGACTTTACTCAATGGCGGGGAACTAAAAAGGCTGGGCATTTCTCCTGGACCTGAGTTGGGAATGATACTTGAGACACTGCATAAAGCAAAATTGGATGGTGAGGTTGATACTAGCGAAGATGAGGAAAAATTAGCCTTGTTATTGAAACGCAGCTGTTCAACCTAGTGTCATTTGGGGTGTTTAAAAACGCAGGGAAAGGTTTCTAAACCTGTCCGAATTTCGGGAACTACCTCAGGCTAAATGCTTACAAAGGAAGAAGATCAAGAAGGCTGGCACCAAAATAACAAAACGCAAGATATTTGAGGAATTTTCCTGGCCAGCAGGGTAGTAAAAACTTCCACAATGGTATTCTTGAGATACCGGAGAGAATGCCGGCTATATCAACAGGCAAAATAGGCTGGAGAGAAATGAGAAAAATGGCCCAGGGACCATGTCGTTTCATCCAGCCTGCAAGCCTGTTATACCCCGGGGTGCTTTCAGCAAACATTATCTTTTTTCCCAAGTAACCAGCATAATATCCAGCTATTTCACCCAAAGTTCCACCTACACTGGCCACAAGAGCTACAAGAAAGGGATTATATTGTGATGCGATTGTCGCCATTATAGAGAGGTAGATAGGTGCAGGAATTGTAGGAATTATGATACCAGCGTTGCCTACTAAAGTAATAACGAAAATAAACAAATAAACTGGGCCAGCAAAATTTTCTAGCGAGATATTGAAGTGGCTCATGAGATACTGCATTAGATAAAAGAAACCAATGCTAAGGCCGATGAGGAGAATAGTATAAAGCACTATCTTCAGCCATCTTGGTTGCTTTAGTTTCCCTGTTATATTGTTAACCTTCAATTACCTCTGGCTAGATAACATTCTAAGCCTTGCTTTCTTAATCGCAAACATAGTTCTTTAGCTTTTTCTTCCTCAGAAAGAAGCGTGAAAAGACACGGCCCGGAGCCGGTGAGACATACCCTCGGTGCTCCAGCTTCCTCGAATCTTCTTTTATACTCCTCAAGCCGAGGAAATGTAGAAAAAACCAAGTCTTCAAAAACATTAAAAGCTAAAGAAACATCAAATTTTCCCTGCTGCAAATAAGGCAGGGCTGTATCCACAAACTGGCCTTCGGTGAAATGACTGTGATTTATTTTGCCGTACATCTGCGCTGTTTTCTGTGGAATCTTGGGTAATGGCGGCAGTAATATAACAAACCAGGTTAGCGACAAAGATGGTAAGGGAGTTATATTTTCCCCCTTTCCTTCTACTAAAGCTGTACCCCCATAGAGAAATAAAGGAACGTCTGAGCCCAGTCTGGATGCTACGTTAACTAGCTCTGAGTTGGACAACCCCGACTCCCAGAGTTCATTAAGAGCTAAAAGAGTAGCCGCAGCATCACTGCTACCTCCTCCTAAGCCAACTCCCCAAGGTATATGCTTTTGGAGTTCGATTTGTGCTCCTTTGTCATATCCCGTAACCTCTCTGAGAAGTTCGGCAGCCTTTACCACCAGGTTGTCCTGTTGTAATTCTGGCTCATGGCACTTGAGTAATATTTCCTCGCCTGTCTGAAAGCTGAGGACATCACAGAGGTTTATTGTCTGGGAAATACTGCGAATTCGATGGTAGTTATGGTTGTTATCATATTTACCCATGACTTCCAGAACAAGATTTACTTTAGCTGGTGCATAAAAGGTTAGCATTTCGATCTTTGGCAAGTGAAGCAAAGGTTTCCCATAGTTTTTTCCATTCTTCGTGATCGAGAGTCTCGGCTCGTCGCTCAGCTGCCACCCCTGTCTTTTCTAGGAGTAGAGCAACCTGGCTGGGAGGTATTCCAAAAGCTTGAGCTAGAGAATTGCGAAGCTGTTTGCGAGGTGAGCTAAAACCACAGCTAATTATATCAAAAAAACTGGCAGCATCAGCGACTTCAACCAGTGGCTTGGGGTAAACATCGAGGCGCAAAATAACCGAGTTTACCTTGGGTGAAGGGTAGAAACTATTCGCTGGCACATAGGCTATGATAGTGGGTTTGCTATAAAACTGAACTCTGAGACTGAGCAAACTCATCTTGCCAGAGGCAGCGACTACGGCCTCGCCAACTTCTTTTTGTACCATTACGACCATAATTGAGGGTTTTACTGAAGCTTCAAGGAAATGACGTAACACAGGTGAAGTAATGTAATAGGGGAGATTAGCTACAACCTTATATCTCCGGGAGGCAGAGGAGGGACAGACCTTAAGGTCTGTCCCTCCTAAAAGTTGTTCTGGAGAAATCTTGAGTATATCACCATGGATAACGTTGGCGTTGGCAAATGAGGATATTTTTTTTCTTAATGTGCTGATTATCTCGGCATCAATTTCTACTGCAATGACTTTGGCTGCTTGTTTGGCTAATTCCTTTGTTAATATGCCAAATCCTGGCCCTATCTCAATCACAACATCGCTAGGACTGAGCTCAGCAGCGGAAATAATATGCGTTAATACTTGCTTGTCAATGAGGAAATGCTGCCCAAATCTTTTCTTAGGTCTAACGTTTATCAAACAGTTTGCGGACGTCCCTCCTTACTTTCTTCTTCCCGTATAAGATTCCCACCATTTTCATATTTTATCTATAAGCTACTCAATCTTTGCAGTTAATGACATCATATCTTAGTTTTCTCAAGTTCTCAAACGGCGTCTTTACATAGAGAGTATAGGAATGATATATTTCGAAGTGAAAGTGGTTCCCCAATGGGAATGTGCTTTAGGAGGTAGTATGGAAACGATGAAGGAAAAATTAAGCCAGATAGAGCAGATGCGGCATAAAGTTATCAGTGGCGACGTTGAAGGCGTGAAGAGACAACATAGGGAAGGCAAACTGACAGCTCGTGAAAGGGTATCTAAGCTTCTCGACCCGGGGAGTTTCCGCGAAATCGATTTACATAGCGGAGCTTATCAGACTGGTTTTGATATAGATAACCAAGAGATTCCGGGAGATGCAGTAGTTGTAGGAGGAGGAGATGTAAATGGACGTCCAATTTATGTCTGGGCGCAAGATTGTTCCATAGCAGGTGGAACAATGGCTCGAATACACATAGCGAAAATAGTCCGGGTAATGGAAAAAGCCCTGATTGATAGAGTTCCCATCGTGGGAATATATGACTCTGAAGGACCAAGGATCGAAGATGAAATAACAGCTCACGCTGAATGCAGCTATAGTACAATGTTACAGTTTCAAACTTTGCTATCTGGGATTGTGCCTCAAATATCTTTAATCATGGGGCTTTGCGTGGGGGGAGCCGCCCTCTCAGCAATGCTCTCAGATTTCACATTTATGACGAAGGACACTAGTTGTATGTATTTGGTTCCACCCTCGCCAAATGTCAATATTCAAGATTGGGGAGGAGCGAGAATACATTCATCGGTAAATGGGAACTGTGACGTACTAGCAGAGAATGACGAGGATTGTTTGCAAGGGTGTCGAGATTTGTTGGGTATCTTGCCATTAAACAATGATCAACTGCCACCTGTTGTAGATACAAGCGATGATCCCAATCGCGCCGATGAAGAACTTATTGAACTGGTCCCAGTGGAGACTGATAAGTGGTTTGATATGCGTAAGGTAATCAATCGAATAGTGGACGATGGTTATTATTTTGAGATAAAGAGGAATTATGCGCCAAATCTCTCGGTAGGCTTTGCCCGATTTGGTGGACATGCAGTAGGAATATTAGCCAACAATAGTATGTATCGCGCTGGATGTATGGATACCAGAAGTTCCGATAAGCATGCTCGGTTTACCCGTTTCTGTGATGCTTTTAACATTCCGCTACTTTTCCTGGCTGATTGTCCCGGATTTTTACCCAGTGTTGAAGAGGAACAGGAAGGTGTTTTGCGCCACGGATGCATGGTAATACACGCCGTAGCTGAGATTACTGTGCCTAAGATACTAATTGTAATAAGAAAGCTCTATGCCGGAGCCCAGTTAGCTATGCCAACCAACTTAATAACGGTTGATCGGATGCTTGCCTGGCCTAGTGCAGATAGAGGAGGAATGGGAGCAACGGAATTATCCTCGGTAATTTATAAAGGTAGATTGGATCGAGCTAAAACTCCTGAGGAGCGTGCCCAAATATGGGAAACTGCGGTCAAAAGGATGGCAGGAACAATAAAAAGGTATTCCCTGATCTCAAATGAGGACTTCATAGATCCTCGACAGACAAGACCAATTATAATCAATTTATTGAAGCACTTAAGCAATAAAAAGCTTGAAAGACCACCTCGTAAGCATGAAAATATGAATTTGTGATCTCAAAGAGAGATAAGGAGCGAAATGGAGCAAGAATTGGATAGGATTCGTGAATTAAATGCGCAAAGAGAAAAGTACCGCTTAGGTGGTGGTTTAAGCGAAATCGAAAAACAACATAGAAAAGACAAATTAACCGCCAGGGAAAGGATGGAGCAACTTTTCGATTCTGGTACTTTCCGAGAGCTTCAACTCTGGAGATTGCCATTATGGACTGGATTTGAGATTGATGAAAGATTTAGCCCTGCCGATGCTGTGGTCACAGGCTACGGGAAAGTCGATGGACGCACTGTTATGGCTTATGCCCATGATTTTACCGTTCTCACTGGAAGCCAGTCTGCAGTGCAACACCGTAAAGTGACTAAGGTTATTGAGACAGCAGCAAAAATGATGATCCCTTACGTAGGTATAGTGGATAGTTCGGGGCTCAGGCTCCAAGACATCATGGGAGAACCAGGCCCTCGTCCTCCCATGGATGGCTCAGGACTTCATGGCACAGGCTCCCTTATGTATTCACCGCCGTGGACTTCAGGTGTAGTTCCTCAAGTTGCTGTTATGCTCGGACCACAATTTGCCGGTTCATCCTATTCCCCAATATTAAAGGATTTCCTTATTATGCGTCGGAGCTCGGCAGTGTTCATGTCTCTAGCATCACCACCCGTAATTGAACAAGTTAGCGGCGTCAAAGTCACTTACGAGGAAATCGGTGGAGCCACACTCCATGCGCAAGTAAGTGGGACATGTGATGTAGTAGTCGACAGTGACGAAGAAGGCTTACAACAATGCAGAAGATTGCTCGGTTTTTTACCTGCTAACTGGAAAGAAAAACCACTTATTATTGACTCAGGAGATAGTCCAAGCCGGAGAAGTGAGGAACTATTGGACATAATTCCTGCTGATTTGTCTCTAGGATATGACATGCACCAAGTTATTTCTTTGATAGTAGATGATGGTAATATGATTGAAATAAAGTCTCTTTATGCCAGGAACGTAATAACAGGCTTTGCTCGACTCGGTGGGCAAAGCGTGGGGATTATCGCCAATAACCCGCAGGAAAAATTAGGGGCGATAGATATTAATGCTTCAGACAAGATGGCGAGGTTTATCCGGTGTTGCGATGCCTTTAATATTCCGCTGATATTCCTGGTAGACACAGTAGGCTACATCTCAAGTTTAGAACAACAAAAATCGGGACTGGAACGGCATGCCGCCAAGACTGCGCATGCCATTTGTGAAGCTACCGTACCCAAGTTTACTATTTATATCAGAAATTGCCAGGGGTGGGGTGAACTTGCTATGTGCACCGGGCAAATGGGCTCGGATTTAATCCTGGCGTGGCCTGAAGCACAGATTGGCAGAATAGACCCTGAGACGGCAGTGGATACTATTTATGCAGGGGAAACAGAAGCAGACAATCATAACGAAGTTCGTCAGAGAAGGATTAAGGAATTTATTAGCCAATATAACAATTTATATCATGCCGGAGCACGGGGGCTGATCCAGGATATTATTGACCCAAGAGATACCAGACCACTTCTAATAGAGGCATTAGGATGGTTTGCCAATAAAACGGAACTTAGACCTTGGAAGAAACATGGGAATATCCCACTTTGAACTGAGCGAACTTGGTTAATTTGCCTGACAGGCTTTTTAAACTTGCTAAATGCTTACGGAGTGCCCCCAATTTTGTTACCAGCTAAATTGAGAGACTGCCTGTCTTTTCCCTTAGTTGTTTATCTCCTTCCACTCGGTTCTTCGCATAGAATTGCCTTGTAAACTCCACCGATGTCAGATAGCCAAGCGAACTGTGCGGACGATAGTTATTGTACTCATTCCTCCACACTTCCACAATAACGTGTACTTCTCGGCTATTCCGAAAGATTTCTCGATTTAAATATTCACCTCTTAATTTGTCGTTGAAACCCTTAATATAGCCATTATCCCATGAACTGCCCAGCTTAGTGAATTACCCCCCAGCAAGCTCTGGAAGTCAATTCATTTCAATGGTCGCTACTTGCAGCATATCACCTTGCCGCCAATTGGCTCAGTGCCATCTTGATTTTGTCCTCTAAACTTAAATCAGACGAACTGGGGAGAGTAGAGACCACCTGTGTAGCTTCTCTTAGGGAATAACCCAGTCCAGTAAGAGCAGCAACTACATTACTATCTTCTTCAGCCAGAGGCAAGATTTCCCCTTCCCATTCCTGTTCCAGCTTGCCTTTCAGTTCCACAGTAATGCGGCTAGCCACCTTTTTACCCACACCTGGCACCTGGTCTATAATGTCAATATTGCCACTGAGGATAGCCATAGTCAATTGCTCGACGCTTAAGCTGGAAAGTAACGCCAAAGCTAGCTTAGGACCAACTCCCGAGACAGATATAAGGTTCTTGAATAGCTTTACTTCCTGACTGGAAGCAAAGCCATAAAGAGACAGATTATCCTCCTTTACGTGTAGATAGGTATAAAGAAAGACCTTATTATCTATATCTCGCAGTTGGCTTAAAGTAGAAACTGAAACATATACACGAAAGCCAACCCCCCCCACACCAACGATAATCGAATCAACACCGCGATATTGAAGTGTCCCCTCTAAAGTGGCAATCATGTTAAACTCTGTCAGCCAACGAGTTTTGAAGAAATATTAATTTCTAAACGACGCTGCTGTAGATGACAGATAGCTGTAGCTAAGGCATCCGCAGCGTCACTGGACTGGGGTGGCAAGGTAAGCCCAAGCTGAATTATTACCATCTGTTGAACCTGCTGTTTATCGCTTCCCCCATAACTGGTTACTTGCTGCTTTATCTCAGCCGGCGAGTAATGATAAACAGGTAATCCCTGATTAGTCGCCGCTAGCATAGCTACCGCTTGTGCCCTGCCAATAGCCAGTGCTGAATGGATATTACGACCAACAAAAGGTGCCTCAATAGCTACCTCATCTGGTTGATGCTCAGTAATAATTCGATTTAATTCACTGTATAAGGAGTATAACCTTGCCTCAACCGGTTTTTTTGAGGAAAGATTCAACACTCCATTACACACCATGCACATCTGATCCTTGCCATCAACTACGCCATAGCCCAGCCTTATAGTCCCAGGGTCGATGCCGAGAACACGCATTTGTTATGTTCCATGGCGCAAGCTTTCTAAAGTAGCTTCAGAAAAGTCCATATTGGAGAAGACATGCTGCACATCCTCCATCTCCTCGAGTTCGTCGAGAAAGTTCAAGGTCTGCACAGCTTTTCCCTCATCCAACAAAACTGTTGTGCTAGGCACCAAAGAGACTTCTGCCGAGATTATATGTGTATTTGCTCCTATAGCTTGCTTTACCTTCTCCAAATCATGCGGCTGAGTATATATCTCAATATAGCCCTTTTCTGTCTTAACATCCTCAGCGCCGGCATCAATAGCCTGCAAAGCTATTTCCTCGGCATCCGAACCATCACTTTCCACCGTGATTATTCCTCTATTGTCGAATATCCACGATACACAACCACTCTCGCCTAAATTACCACCGTGGCGGGCGAAGTGGCGACGTATATCCTGAATAGTACGGTTACGCTTATCACTTAATGCCTGCACCAAAACTGCCACTCCGTGAGGCCCATAGCCTTCCAGCTTTATTTCGGCTAACTCGGCTCCCTCAAGCTCACCACTACCACGTTTGATAGCCCTCTCAATATTCTCAAGGGGCATGTTATTATCACGAGCTTTCTGTACCGACAGCTTCAATCGTAAGTTATTCTCCTGATTAGGTCCCCCTTCCCTCACCGCCACCATAATTTCCCGTATAAGCTTGGTGAATAACTGACCGCGGCGGGCATCGGTAACTCCCTTTTGCCGCTTAATCTGTGACCACTTAGAATGTCCTGACATTTTACCTCGATATTTATTTTAACACTGCGCCTCGAGATAGACAACTTGTGAGGTTGCCCGTGTTGGCGTCCCAAACACTAACTGCTTTGCTTTAAATAATCCATAAGTTCATCAAAAGCTGGAGGGAATTGAGCCTTAAATGTGAGGAAAGAAGGTGTTGGATATCTCATTCCAGCACTGTGCGTTCCTTCAAGCCCCTCAACTATTGCCTCAACTTTACTCGCAGGCATAGCAAAAACGGCCTCGTGATCCTGCGCTTGAGCGATTGTTCGGTCACCACCGCCAGTTACTATGAACTGACATTCGTCGCTTAACATCGTTCTGGTAATCTCTTCACCACAGGCAAAACCACCCGTGCTGCTTGAAACGACCGGCCTGCCTGTTCCATAAACCGCAGCCTGTATAAGTCTGGCTATCTGGGCAGGACTGGCATACACTACGATAACCTGAGGCTCAAAGTTAGCTCGATGTATCGGTGCTGCTAATAAGTGACTATATTTTCCCGACTCAAGCCGCGGTAACGCTTGAGCCACTTTAGCTCTGATATCTTGATCCTTGACCCAGAAGGGAATATCAAAACTTCCATCGAGAAATTTGGCTTTAACTGGCACAAAGCCCAACGTAAGCGCTCCTAGAGGACAGAGCATATCCTCTCCACTCATTGCGATTAGCCAACCATAACGCCGAGCTAAAGCTAGACCCTGGCATGCCGCCAATGGGATTCCCAAATCGCGCTTTGGCATCCTGGCTTTTTCAGGAATTTCTTGTATCGAGCTCACCATTCTAACAGCTATGGGGAAAGTCTGAGGACGAATATATAAGTCCAAAGCTTGAGTGATTTTTGTTAATTCCATCTCTTGGTTACCTCCTTTCTTTCATCCACGATTCATCATAATCTCTCTATGTAGAAGAGCATCTGACAATCTTGTAGCAGGATACCATACAAAGGTTACTTTATCAATATGGCGTTCAGGCGTCTATAACCTAGCGATTATAAGCTGACTTTAACTACAGCGAGGAGCTGTAGTAGCAGAAAGCAGTCCATGCCCAACCCCCTTAGCCAGGATCGGTCTCTTTCCGATGTGCAGTGCATAGAACGGTAAGGTTATCTCCAACGCTGGCCTCTACAGACCTCTCCGTGCGTCTGGTGGGATGCTGTGGTGAATGTCGCCCTCCATGAGGATTAGCTTTTCAGACAGAGAGTCGAGATAGAGACGCCCCCCCCACCCATTGTTCTCTGTCGTGGTCTCAAATCTCTATCTGGCGTGTTTCAACCCCCTTCCGAGGATTAGCTCTTTCCCAACAAGACTACAGGGAAGCATCTAAACTGGCTCGAACCAGACAAAGTTTCAATCCCCTTCCGAGGATTAGCTCTTTCCCAACACTTCTCCTTAAAAACATCGTAATCTCGCCAAAACAGCCGACGTTTCAATCCCCTTCCGAGGATTAGCTCTTTCCCAACAATAGATTTATCAAGGGTAGTATGCGCTAATTGTGCAAAGTTTCAATCCCCTTCCGAGGATTAGCTCTTTCCCAACCCTGTCCCAGAGTGGCACAAACATCAGTGGAATTATGTACAACGTTTCAATCCCCTTCCGAGGATTAGCTCTTTCCCAACTTGCTCCCCCTAAACCTCCCTGAATTTTGCCCTCAAAGCTAGTTTCAATCCCCTTCCGAGGATTAGCTCTTTCCCAACTGCCACGTTTGGTTTTAGCTTTGGTTTCCGAGCACCACCAATTTTCGACCCCATTTTACCCCGAAATTGCCTCATTTTCAACAATTTCGTATTCCGAGGAGCTCTATACCGCGAAGTAAAGCTGAGTCTTGGTTACCGGCATCCCTTGCATTACCTCTATCTTCTCGACGCAGTTAGAGCAAAGAATATAATAACGCAGCCCGTCTTCCTCTTTTATCACTTTCGTTAACCTTTTCTTCAGCTTATCAAACTGAAGATACGTGATATCGCACTCGAACACGCTTCTCTGTACCCTCGTGCCAAAGCCTTTGAGGATGCCGTACACTTTGCTCCTTCTTCTATCCTCAGAGATATCGTAACATACGACTATTAGCATGCTATTTTATCAAGAAAGGCTGATATCGCGGCTCTTTAGCCAAAATGGTTCTCTCTATATGCCTTGCTTGTAATTCAAAACTGCGTCGATAAGTAACCTTGATTTTGTCCGCTGGATGGATTACCGCTGTTTGCACTCTCCCCTCATAATGGTGGATGAATGTCTTTATCCCTTCTTGGGTGAGAAAGACAGCCTTGCCTTTCTGCGAAGTGTTGAAGTCATGTTCATTCATAATCTGGGAGTTGATAAGCTTTAGCACCACGGAATCTACAATCACAGTTCTGAATTCTTCTACGAGATCGAGAGCAAGGCTAGGACGTGAATACTGGGTGGAATGGAGGAACCCGATAAAAGGGTCTAACCCCACAGCATGTACGGCTGATTGAATGTCATATGTTAGCAGGGTATATCCAAAGCTGAGGAGTGAATTTACCGGGTCTGGAGGAGGTCGCCTTGCTCTACCATCAAACCCAAAATCGTTTTTTATTATGAGCTTGAAAGCCTGGAAATAGGAAGCGCTGGCGTATCCCTCCAACCCTAACAGGCTGTTTATATCATTTAGTTGTTCAATCTTTTTAATACACTGCCAGATTACTTCGCATGACAAACTGAGTTCGTTGTTCTTCCTTTCTCTAGCGTAACGGAGCAATATGGTTCGCTGATTGAGAAGTTTTCCCTCTATTACTGCCTTCGCTATAGCCAGCTTGCGTGATGGGTCGGAATTAGCCTGAAGTTGTTGCTGGCGAAGAGTTCCGAACTTAGACTCTGTGGAGAATAGTCTGCCATGGTATCTCCCATAGCTGGAGCAAAATACACAATCAATGCCCTGCTTCAGGAGATAGCGAATTACAGGCGTAGTTAGGTTAACGTTTCCAAAAACGATTACCTGGTCTACCTTTATGGCAGGGATCTCTTCCAGCGTCTGGCCATCTTTGCTGATTGCAAAGAGATCACCTTTCTTCTTTAAGGTAGCTCCTTGTTCTGTTAGATAAAGTACCGCCACTTTTTATTCTCCTAGTTTGTCCCATGCCCATGGTGGTCTTGGCTCCGACCCCGGAATAAAAGGCGAACTCGGCAAGAGCGTTAATCGCCTTCATTTGTTGCTCCAAGAGTTTGTCTCCCAGTATAAAGCTACACTGTCCCGTAAAGCCTGCCTCTTGATAATTGCCAAAATTGAGCATTCCAGTCTCCAATTTGTAGCGAGCCAGGAGAATTTGTGAGTTAAAGCATTGCAGCAGATCAGCACTTAACTTGATAGGAGAGAAGGCGTTCCAGCGGTTAAGCAAGCTGCCGAAAACCAACTGTGGCTCAGGGAAAAGCACATTTCTTTTGCCCTCAGAGCGAAAAACAGCGGGACTGAGGAACTGCAAAGATATGCTGTGCTCCGCTACAGCCGTGGTTAACAATTCTTCATAACTACAGAATTTCTTTTGTGGCTTGTTAACATCAACCAGATGAACTTGCTCTACCTTGAAATGAGCTGAACCTAACTGCAGTTGCCGGTCACTCCATTCCAGAGCGGATTTCAAGAACTGAGCGAATACTTCATCGCTGAGAAAGGTAAGGCGAAGGGAAAGCCGGCCTGGAGTTCCAGAGATCGAGCCCGTCTTTCTGTGATAACCGGAAAAGATAGTGGCGGTGGTGAATGGTTTTGGCCCATCCATTTCGTGTAATTCGGCAGCAAATTTCGGAGACGAGTTCCTCAGGATGTTAAGGAACAAGGCATAAGAGTTATAGCTCAAAGTGACAGGCAATGGATTATCATCCAGGGAAAGAAGTTTCAATTCCGTCGTGTATGGCATTAACTGTTTTCTTCCAGATTAACAGGAAATTGAATTCTTGCGGTATAGGGTTTCAAACCCAATTCCATGAATGCCTTATTTATGAAGGAAGTGAAAAACGACTCTGCCTTCATGTAATCCTCAGCATCAACAGGGGTCAACCCGTGAGCTAAAAGCGATTTGTTGCGAATTGAGAGGAAACCTTTCACCTGATTTTCGTATTTTTGGTAAAGAGTGCCAAGCGGCTCGAGATGGGAATCAGCTAGCTTTGCCAGTAGTTCAAAAGCAGGAGTGAGCGCCAGCTTGATTTTGCCTTTGGTATCAGCCATGTTTACATATTCTACTTGTAAATCCTGAGGCAATAGTTTCAAGGAAACATCACCAGTATCTATGCCATAGCCGAGCTTAAGGCGAGACTGAGCCAGTAACTCCAATGCTCGATAGAGCCTGGCTGCAGCGTCATCGAATCTATGTCTAGTAGCACACCGTTGAGCATTTAGGAACAGATCTTCCACTAACTCGTAACCATGCCCTTTCGGCGATACAGACAGATATGGTAATTCTTGCCGCTCGAAATCCACGTCAAGCCTCTGTCGACTCCAGACTACCGCTTCAAGGAACATGACTAACTTAGTGTATTTAGCTCTATAATTATGGATAATGCCCCAAGCTGAAGCGTGGTCGAACTTATCCCAGCTATCTAGCGCTCTAGCAAGAGAGAGCCAACGTTGAAGCATAGCTGTTTTCTCCGAAACGATATCCGGTAGCTGCAAGGTCTCCCCCAACCAGCTTATAGCTGCAGGATAGTCAAAAGTCCTGAAGCAATTGGAGATAGTTTGCAGCCGACGCTCCAGATGAATCGCAACAGCATGGCTGATGCGCAAACTCTGTGTGCCATTAGCAACTCGAATCAAATCGAAGCGGTCACCACTCACCAATCCAAACATTATATTATTCACGTCTAAGGCTGCTGCCGCCAGTCCAGCGCTCATGGATTTAGTGCCACCGGTGTAATCGGCGATTATCTCCGCGTCGGGAGACTCACTTCTAAGACCATCGAGTAGCCTGAGGCTGTCGGCATAACATTTATTAAGATCATCTATGCCATCGATGATCTCACTGCGATAAGGCT
The DNA here is from genome assembly GCA_034190625.1 of Chloroflexota bacterium. GTDB lineage: Bacteria > Chloroflexota > Dehalococcoidia > GIF9 > AB-539-J10 > CG2-30-46-9. Next base: position 1,393 of record JAXHSX010000077.1, on the reverse strand, counting down.
TATCACCCACTTTTGCTTGAGTGCATATATCATCCAGTGTCTCTACACTTTGCTGGGAGCAAACGAAATATATTCTGTCCGGCTCATTTTGTGTGATGGATGTGATGATGGGCTGAGGGCTTCCACCTACTGTGATAACCAGAATCTTCACGCTATCCTCCAATAATCTTCATAGGCACGGGTAAAGCAAAGCCGTATTGAACGACTTTGGGATGTGAAGTGTTTAGCTCAGCAACCAGCTTTCCATAGTACTCGCGGATGGCAGAGTCATAAAAAACCGAGCCAGCGGTAAGCATCAGCAAAGGCTTCTTGAAGGGGTTATCAGAATTGGCGTATTCTTCGCCTAATTTGCCATATTTAATAAGTGTATTCCAGTAGCCTTGTGCTGGGTCTTGCGCTGCAGGAACGAAGTTAGATAAGCTCACAAAACCGTTAGCATCACTTGGAGAATCAAAGCCCGAGAATGGTTCAAACTCAAGCATTTCCAGCCATCCATAGCCTACCGATTTTCGCTTACCGTAGCCTGTTTTCGCCAGATAATCGAAGAGTCTTTGTGCCGTATCTTCGAATCCCTCAGCTATCTTGGCATAGATGGTGATAGTGTTATAGTAATATTCTTCGAAGGGATATAAAGTTCCTTCTCCTGTGCCAGTGGTATTAGTGATGCGGTTGATTTGATTTTTAAGGGTGACTCTCTGCTTAATTTTCGCTTTCGAAGAAGGAAAAATAATTTCTCCTTTGAGCGCGAGAGCAAACTCTTCGTAATCAAGAAAAGTTGCCTTCTTAGCATCCTTCTGCCTTTTGAATTGCTCTTTTTGCTCTTCTAATTCTGCTCTTGAATCCAGTGGGACTTGAGGCAAAATGGGACGCGGCAGCAAATCGTCAGGAAATCCGTTGGACACAAGCACTAGTGGCTGTTGCTTATTATAGGCGGCGATGAAATCGGAGAGCTTTTGCTCACCATAAAGATGATTCAGTCCCCAACACAGATGCCCCCAGATGGTATCTGCCTGCCAGTCCGAGGAAAACCAGGACTTTGCCTTAAATTTAATCCGGTACCACTTCATACTGCACTTCTACCCAACCATAACCTCTGGTTCCTGAGCCTCCCAGGTAGTCCTTTTGCAATAATTCCAGGGCTTCTTTGATATAGCCAACCATTCCAGCTTCGTCGTCTTGCTCAAATATGCGTAAAGACATGTTCAAGTTGAACTCTGTTCCTTTAGGAACTCTTTCCATTGTGCGCAGCCCGCCTGCCCTGGCTATACCTGTGCGGCGATCAATAATGTTCTCCGTTTTCAGTTCAGCATACCTGAGGCCTTGTTGCTCCAGCTTGCTCAAATCCTCCTTCGATTCGTCAGACAGCAAGCAATCACGAACGATGAGCCTCGAT
>JAXHSX010000076.1:0-7174 GCA_034190625.1 Chloroflexota bacterium | reverse complement strand
ACCAAAACCCCTACCCATGCCCCTACCCATGCCCCTACCCATGCCCCTACCCATGCCCCTACCCATGCCCCTACCCATGCCCCTACCCCAACCACCTCCCCAGCCAAACCAACCTCTACCGAAACCTCTTCCAAATGGCATCTTTAATCACCTCCTTTCCTTTAATCCTTTATCGCTATCTGCCTCCGCGGAACCTTCTCCCGCGCCCCAAGCCAAAACCAAATGAAGATAAGGGCATGGGCTGGATGTCCCCGCTGAAGCAGACAGGGCATGATAACGGAGCCTTATTTGCCAGAACCTCGAAAGGCACATTCCATTCATGTCCATCGTTGTTACACTTGAAGTGACTTTGGGACAATCCAAAGTTCCCCCCCCCAATCTGAATTGCCTTACCATTGATTAAGGCATCAGCCAATTTCTTCCGACCTGCCTCCAGTATACGGTGAAAGGTTGGTCGTGAAATATGCATTCTCTGGGCACATTCCTCTTGCTCTAGGCTCTCTAGATCTTTTAAGCGTATAGCCTCTACTTCTTCCACCGAGAGTGCAACCCCCTGTAAAACACCTACAGGAATTCCCACCGGTTTGAAGAAACCTGTGCTCGGTAATTGGGCGACACAACGTAACTTCATTGGCCTAGCCATAAATATTTGTCCTTTCTTTAATATGAATTATGAACATATGTTTATAATAATACTAACAACAAACTGCAATTTTGTCAAATCAAGACTGAATAATGTCAAACCCAAGTTTGATATTATTCAGTCTGTATAATTTCAATTTCTCATTCAGTTTTGGCAGTCTCTGTGGTCTTCACCCTAATGTTCTTCCGTATGGACGCGCATTCAGGTATGTCCGCTTCGAGTTTGGACAGGTGTATTAAACCTGTCCAAACATTGTTCATAGCTGAGGCTTAGCTGAAGAAAGGGGAGGGATAGGTTAGCTCTGATAGAGAAGCTTAACTGCTAAACTTAAGTTCGAAGGAAAGGTATTTTCCTGAATAATTTTACCATGTAGCATAAGCATACTGATTAATACTTGACGACAGTATGCTTAGCGGTAAAAATAGGTTCCTTTTTTCTTAAAGTAATAACCCGCTCCCAGACCTAAAAGTAGACCGCCGAGGTGAGCCTGCCAGGCTATACCCGGAATGAATGAGATGAAGAGAAAGATTACGATAGCTACCCACAGTGGAACAGGAATAGGGATAGGGATGATAAATACTCTCACCTTAGGTGCCATTATCGCCAGTGCCCCACCGAGGGAGAAAATAGCCCCCGAGGCCCCTATACCTATGGCATAAGTAGGCGCTAGCAGCAGGAACAGAATGTTCCCCACTAAGCCTCCGACGAGATACACGATAAGGAACTTGTTTTCTCCCACCAGTTGAATCACGAACCGCCCTAAAAAGAAGAGGCTTATCATATTAGCAAGTATGTGAAAAAAACTACCGTGGACAAACATGCTGGTTACAATGGTCCAGGGCTGATGGAAGAAAGTCGCTGGGCTTAAGCCAAGTAATAAATATATGTCACCTGGTCTAGCCAGAGTAATTATGAAGATTACAGCGTTTAAGGCTATTATGAACCAGAGAACATTTAGACTAGGAGCTCTATTAGTGCGCATTTTCCTTCTCCAGTTTGCTACCAGTGTTAATTTGCTACTATAATCTAAAACATGGAAATATACAACCTGCATAACTGGCAAGTAGATATTGCCCAAGCGAGGGAGATACAAATACGCCTGGCAAAAGAAGTAGTCACTGAGAATGAGGAATTTAAGCCCAGTCTTATAGCCGGTGTGGACATATCTGCGGCTAATTCTCAAGGTATAGCACAAGGGGCAGTGGTAATTCTCAGTTATCCCAACCTTGAGCTAATCGAGGTTCAAACGGCTAAGGCTAAGCCAAATTTTCCCTATATTCCAGGCTTGCTTTCCTTTCGAGAATGCCCCTTGATTTTGGCTGCGTGTGAAAAACTATCTAACGTTCCTGATCTTGTCCTGGTTGATGGTCAGGGAGTTGCTCATCCCAGGCGCTGTGGACTTGCTTCCCACTTGGGACTCTTCCTCGATATTCCCACCATAGGCTGTGCCAAATCCATTCTTTGTGGCAAACATGAGCCTGTGGGGGAAGGAATCGGAGCGCACGCCGAACTTATTGACAATGGTGAAATCATTGGAGCCGCTTTAAGAACCAAAACAGGTACAAAACCAATATATATTTCTATCGGTCATAAAATTAACCTCGCTTCTGCTTTACACTGGGTTGTGGAATGCTGTCGCAATTATCGAGTTCCTGAACCCACCCGTCTAGCTCATCTTGGCGCCGGTGGCAAATTAAGTTTGATCACCACACCGTTAAACGGAGTTGTTCAATTAACGTAAGAGGAGATACAAATGCAAGAAGAAAAAGAAAACCTTGATGTCTTACTGCGTCGAATTTCAGACATAATGGTGCATCTTTGACATCACGGGCAAAGAAAAAGAAATTGCTCGGATAGAAGCAGAATCTGCCAGCCCGGATTTCTGGGGTGATCCAGGTAAAGCGCGGGCTACTATGCGCCAGCTCAGCGCCAAGAAAAATCGGGTTAATGCTTGGCGTGAACTGGAGAAGAAGGTATTTGACCTTCATGAAATAGCTAACTTGGGTGTAGAGCAAGGCGATGATTCCCTCAAAGAGGAAATAGAACAAGAAACGAAGGCGATTATCTCACGGCTTGAACGTCTGGAAAAACAATTGTTTTTCACCAGCGATTATGATGCCAGGGATGCGATGATTGCCCTCCATGCCGGCGCTGGTGGCACAGAATCTCAAGATTGGGCGAGCATGTTGCTCCGTATGTATCTTAAGTGGGCAGAACGAAACAATTATCAGGCGGAGATATTGGATACCTCTCTTGGAGATGAGGCTGGTATTAAAAGCGCTATCGTGGAGATTAAAGGAGATTATGCCTATGGCTATCTTAAATGTGAGCGCGGGGTTCACCGGCTAGTGCGGCTTTCTCCTTTTGATGCCGACCATGCCCGACATACCTCCTTTGTCCTGGTGGAAGTCCTTCCCGAAGCGGAAGAAACGGTAGATGCCCAAATAAGCCCCGAGGATTTGAAGATAGATACCTTCAGGTCCAGTGGCCCCGGTGGGCAGCATATGCAGAAGACAAGCAGCGCTGTCAGGGTGACTCACCTGCCCACAGGATTGGCGGCTACCTGCCAGAATCAACGTTCTCAGCATCAGAACAAAGAGACGGCGTTAAAAATCCTTTATACTCGTCTCCTTGAGCTGCAGCTTCGAAAAAGGGATGAGGAAAGAGCCAAGCTCAAAGGGAAGCATATCGAGGCTGGTTGGGGTAATCAAATTCGGAGTTATGTTCTCCATCCTTATAAGATGGTCAAGGATCATCGCACTGGCTACGAAGTCAGCAATGCTGAGGTAGTTTTGGATGGAGATTTAGATGGGTTCATCACTGCCTGCCTGCGTTCTAAAATAGGCGAAGAGAAATGATTAAACGCATCCCCTTAATAGCTTTAGCATTTGTCCTATTGCTAATCCCCTCACTTGTTGCAGCCGAAAGTATCTCAATTAGCAACCCTGGCTGCCATTTCGGGCCTACTATCCTTAGGCATTCTGAATTCTCCACTTCTATCATTGCGAGCGAAGCGAAGCAATCTCACGTTGATCAGGAAAGACTTAGCGAGGGATCCTCTACCAATTACCACGCCTTTGGCTCGCAACTTCGGCTCAGAATGATAAATGAGCAAAACGAGAACGCTATACTGGTCTTGGATAACAGTGTAGAAGTGCATTTTCCCCACGAACTTGTTTTCCGCCTTGAAGCCCAAAGTTCCAGCGATATCGTGGATATTCGCCTCCACTATCAGGTAAACAAAATGAACTACGCTGAGGTTACCAGCGAAGGCTGGCCTATTTTCACTCCGGCAACAACAGTAAAGACTAGTTGGGTATGGGATATGAGGAGGGCAAGTCTGCCCCCAGGAGCTGAGCTAACCTATTGGTGGACGATTGAGGATAAGAGAGGTAACAAATTTGTTACCTCGCCAAATACAGTGCATTTCGACGATAACCGCTATCTCTGGCAAAGCTTAACCACCCAGAATGAGCGTGGCAATTTAACTCTCTTTTGGTACGAAGAAGATAATTCATTTGCTCAAGAACTGTTGGAGGTTTGTGAGAAAGGACTTGCCAGGTTGATCAGAGATATAGGTGTTTATCCGGAAAATCCTATAAGGATATATGTCTATGCTTCACCCGGGGATTTGCAGGGAGCCATGATTTTTCCTATGGAATGGACTGGGGGTGCTGCGTTCACCGAGTTTGGCATAATTGCTATCGGAATTTCACCGGGACAAATTGCTTGGGGCAAAAGAGCTTTAGTCCACGAATTGACACATTTAGTTGTTCATCAGGCAACGTTTAGTCCCTATGGCATGCTCCCTACATGGCTTGACGAAGGATTAGCCATGTACAATGAGGGCGAAGCTGACCCTTATTTTCAGTCCTGGCTGAGGAAAGCCACTTCTGAGGATAAGCTTATTTCGGTGCGCAGTCTGTGCAGTCCTTTCTCTGCTGATCCTGAGCAAGCTTATATTTCTTATGCTGAGAGCTATAGCCTGGTAGAGTATCTTCTGGATAATTATGGTAAAGAGAAAATGCTTAGTTTGTTAACTCTTTTCAAGCAGGGTACAACCTATGATGAGGCTTTGCTTCAGGTTTATGGTTTTGATATAGAGGGTCTCGATGCTCTTTGGCGAGAAGCGATGACATTCCCTACCGTCATTGCGAGCGTAGTGAAGCAATCCCATCCCGCCTTACTTGCCGTGCTATCAGCATTGGCTACAGTCCTGGTTTTAGCAGGTGCTCTAGCTTTAGAGGAATGGGATTGGCGGAGGGCGTACAGGAAAAGTTAGCTAAAGAAGAATCAAGAGTGCTTAACATACATGTCGGATCATTTAAGTAGGTAATCCAACGGCAGGTTGTTGTAGGGGTATACTTTGCTAGAATATGCCTTGTAAAGAATTCCTTTTACAATCCTAATTCGGTGGCTACCTTTTCCCTGTAAAACTCAGTGCCCCTCAGGAAAAACTCTGCTGCCTTGACACGTCGATAATATAGGCCAATATCGTGATCCGCAGTAAATCCAATAGCTCCGTGGTTTCTAAGACCTGTGATGCAAGTTTGCTGGTAAACATCATTCGCCTTTACCTTAGCCATAGAAATATGTAAACTGGAAGGCAAGCCAACGCTTATCTCCCATAGTGCCTTATGAGTAAGATATCGCAATCCCTCAATATCAATAAACATGTCAACCATTCTGTGCTGAACGGCTTGGAAAGAACCGATAGGACGATCAAATTGGACCCTCTCCTTGACATAAGAATTGGTCATTTCCAGGACAGCTTGAGACGCCCCAAGCATCTCAGCGCATTTCAAGATCGTCGCCCTCGGGATGATGAAATGCACTATATCCCACCCTTGTCCTGCCTCTCCCAGAATATCACTCTTAGCAACTTCTACCTTGTCAAAACTCACCTCGCACTGTTTATCATGGGCTAGAGTAGGGATTACATCTACCTTTATTCCTAGGCTTTTAGCATCTACTATAAATACCGTAATCCCTCCTTCAAACTCACTAGTTCGGGCTACTACCAAGAAATAGTCAGCTACGTTGGCATAGGAAACAAAGAGCTTGGTGCCCTCCAGAAGATATTTTTCTCCCTCTAAAGTAGCCAGGAATCTTATTTCAGAAGCTTCATGAATGGGCAAGGACTCGCTTAAAGCTAAAGCCCAAATTTCCTCTCCAGTAGCTATTCTAGGAAGGAACCTCTTCTTCTGTTCAGCAGTGCCATACTCCACTATAGGGAGAGCACAGAGAGCCGCTGTGGAGAAGAAAGGGCTGGGAAGAATGTTTCTCCCCATCTCTTCCACCAATACCGCTAGATCCACAAGGTTTCCGTCTGTTCCCCCATATTGCTCGGGCAATACCAATCCTATCCATCCCAGCATATCTGCCATCTTGTGCCATAGTTCTGGATCATATCCATTGCCATCTTCTTCCAGCTCTCTTACCTTACTCTTGGGACATTCTTTAGCTAAAAAATCCCTGGCTGAATCCTGTAGCATCTTTTGTTCTTCTGATAAACCGAAATCCATATATCCCCCTAATATTTTAATATGACCTGGGCAAACCCAAACCAAGCTGGGCAATAACGTTCTTCTCAATATCGTCGGTTCCTGCGGCAGTTGCCATGCCGGGGAAGAACAGGTATAAAAGCTGTATACTACCTTTGACTTTGGCCCATCTGGAATGCGGATCTACCTGGGAATAAACCCCTAGGATCTCTGTTCCAGTGACAGCAAGCCGTTCTCCCACCTGGTCACTATAAGCCTTGTCCCTTGCCGCCTCACAAGTAACGGTGGCGCCTTGGCTCACTCTCCAAACCGTTTCATAAGCAAACATCCTTGATGTTTCCACCTCGATAGCTCTATCAGCTAATTTCTGGCGAATTATAGGGTTTTGAGATAATTGAGTCTCTCTAACATACTGAACCAATTCATCGAGTATTCTCTTGTTGCAGCCATAGTTCTTTGAACCAACGCTGCCCCTCTCAAAAGCCAGCGATTGCATCAAGTGATACCACCCCCTATTCTCTTCTCCAACCAAGTTAGAGACTGGGACTCTTACGTCGTCGAAAAAAACTTCATTAAAAATATGGTATCCAGCATAATTTATCAGAGGATTAACTTTAACTCCCGGGCTTTTCATATCCACGATAAATATGGTAATCCCCTGGTGTTTCTTAGAAACACCGAAGTCTGTTCTGGTAGCTAGCCAGCACCATCTTGCGCGGTGAGCAGCACTGGTCCATATCTTCTGTCCGTTAATAACATATTCATCCCCTTCCCTCACTGCCCGAGTCTGAATGTTGGCGAAATCAGAACCAGCATTGGGCTCGCTGTATCCGGTGCACCAAACACCATCCGGTTCGCCTGAAGAGATGAGTGGGATATATTTATTCTTCTGTTCTTCGCTGCCAAATGTCATAAGAGAAGGCCCGACCCAGTCTACCCCACTTACTCCCATGGAAACGCCTGGTACTCCCCAGTAATATGTTTCCTCATCATATACTAATTGTTCCCACAAGGAAGCACCTTGGCC
>JAXHSX010000075.1:0-9212 GCA_034190625.1 Chloroflexota bacterium | reverse complement strand
TGGGATTGACTGTGCCTCCTATCGTTATCGTGATGATCATTTTGGTGATATATCTGATATTGGGCACATTTATGGAAGTTGTCGCAATGCTTGCTTTAACCCTACCCATTTTCTTCCCCTTGGTGGTCGGGCTGGGTTTTGATGGCATATGGTTCGGTATCCTTGCCATCATGATGGGGGAGATTGGAGTGCTTACCCCCCCGGTGGGAACAAATGTATATGCCGTGAAAGCAGTAGTTGGGGATGAAGTGTCTTTGGAGCAAGTATTCCAGGGGATCTTGCCATATTTCATCTGTTATCTTGGAGCTGTAGCTCTCTTGGTTGCCTTCCCTGCCATTGTTTTATGGCTTCCAGGAACGATGTAGCTATAGGCTAAGCCTGTTTACGGTCTGTGAACTTGTTCCAACCAAATCTAACAACAAAGGAGAGATAATATGCAGCCGCTTGAAGGAATAAAGATTCTAGACTTTACTCTTGTACTTCCCGGTATGTACTGCACCATGCTTCTGGCAGACATGGGAGCAGAGGTAATTAAAGTTGAGGAGGCAAAGTTGAGGTGGGAACCAGGGCGTCTTCTACTCCCCAGTCTTCCGCCAGAGGAAGAGCCAAGTGAGGACCAGATTAAGGCAGCTTATTTTGTGGAGCGAAATAAGAAGAGCATCGCCTTGAATTTAAAGGACGAAAAGGCGCGAGAAGCGTTTTATCGCCTTGCTGAGCAAGCCGATGTTATCGTTGAAGGGTTCAGGCCGGGAGTGACTAATCGCCTTGGTGTTGATTACGAGACTATTAAAAAGGTAAACCCCAGGATTATATACTGCTCTATTACTGGTTATGGGCAGGATGGGCCATACCAGGATCTTGCGGGACATGACGGTAATTATCAGGCAATAAGCGGGGTTTTAGGGCTTAGCCTTACTCCAGAGGGACGCCCCTTTTTGGGTAATGTTCCTATGGGTGACCTTGCAGGTGGGGGGATGCAAGGCGCCCTTGGCATTGCATTTGCTCTGATCGCCAGGGAAAAGACAGGTAAGGGGCAATATATTGACATATCTATCACTGATGGCTTGTTTTCCTGGCTGATGGTCTCACCTCTAGTGCGTAGTTATTTCATCTCCGGGCGGAGTTTGGAACCGGGCGAGGGACTTTCTCACTTCGTACTCCAAACCAAGGACGACAAATATGTTTTAATTCTGCCGGTAGAGCCGTGGTTTTGGGAGAATTTGTGTCGCGCATTGGATGTTGAGGAATATATTCCTTATCAGAAAGATATTTTGTTTTATAAGCCTCATGGAGATAGCAAGAGAGACGAAATACTCTCTCGACTTTCCCAGATATTCAGCACTAAAACCAGGGATGAGTGGTTTAGCATATTATGGAATGCCGATACTTGTATCAGCCCAATTTACAGTCTCGAGGAGGTTCTCAAGGAACCTCATTTAATTCACCGCCGAATGATTACTGAAGTCAGCCATCCTACCCTGGGAATGATAAAACATCCAGGAATTCCAATAAAGCTTTCCGATACTCCAGGGGAAATCAAGAATGTGGCGCCACTTCGTGGTCAGCATACCAGAGAAGCTCTGCTACAGGCAGGATGCTCAAAAGAGGAAATTGAGGAGATGATAAAAAAGGGCACAATATATTGTGCTAAACTGTAGAGACGTGAAAAATGAAATAAACACTTACAGGTGTTTTGGTTATACAGATAAGCAAGAAGCCATTCGTCAGAAAATAAGAAAGTTTGCTGAGAATGAGGTTTCACCTGGAGCCTTGCATCGGGATAAGACTGGAGAGTTTGACTATCAGCTCTACCGCCGCTTGGCTGATATGGGTGTGACCAAAATGCGCTTTCCTGAGAGTTATGGCGGCAGCGATGAGGATTTCCTCTCCTGGTGTATTGTATATCAGGAGATTGCCCGAGTAGATTTGTCTCTAGCCATGACATTGCATGTGGCTATCGCGGGGCCACAGCGCATTTTGGCATTAGCCACTAAGGAACAAATCGAGGCCTGGAAAAACAAATGGATACTGCCGGTGATTCAGGGAGAAGCAACTGCTTCTACAGCAATAACTGAGACTGAGGCTGGCTCCAATACATCGAATATCCAGACAACAGGAGTATTGCACGATGGTAATTGGGTAATAAATGGCAATAAGACATGGGTCACCGGATTGGGGCTAGAAACTACTCTATATGCCGTTACGTTGGTTTTAACCGATAATGAAAACAAGCAATTTGATTATATAGTTGTTCCTACTAATACGAAAGGTTGCAAAATTGGCAACAGATATCAGACATTGGGATTGAGAACAGCAGGCATTGCTTCGCTATCTCTGAATAATTGCTATGTCCCTTCTGACAATCTAATAGGTCGTAGTGGTGAAGGGTATAAGTGGACTACAAGACAGCGCTTAATAGAGAGCCGTGTTCAGTTGTGCTCGGGTTGTTTAGGGGTTCATGAGGCGTGTCTTGAGGAGTCTGTGAAGTTTGCCCAAAGGCGCATGACGTTTGGACAACCCATCTCTAGATATCAGCATATTCAAGGTATGCTGATAGATATGGTTCTGAACCTTGACCTCGGGCAGTGCTACCGCGACAAGGTTGCTTCGTTGATTGATCAAAAGATACGGCCTCTAAAGGAATCCTCCATGCTTAAGATTTTTTGTACTGAGGCTGCCAAGCGTGCCGCTGATAATGCAATTCAGATCCATGGTGCACAAGGATTGTTTGATGAGAATTCTGTATGCCGTTTCTACCGTGACGTAAGGGCGATGTCCATAGCCGAAGGCCCCACCGAACTCCAAAAGTCCATTGTCGCCCGAGATTTTGGTTGGTAGAGGAGTGATGCAGCGAAGTGTTGACAAATTTGAAGCGGCAAGGAGCGATTGAAATATGGATAAAAAGGTTAAACAAATACTAGAAACTGAGTTTGACATACCCAGCGACGAAGGTCCAGACAAAGTCTTACCCCTGGCTGAGGCAATTAAACAAAATATACATCCTGGCCAGCAAATACATATGGGTATGGCAACCGATGCCGCGGTAAGAGAAATTATCAGGCAATTCTATGGCACCACCCCAGGATTTACCCTTATAGCAGAATTCCCCTTTTTCGGTCCCCTGAACTTGATTCACTGTGGCTTAGTCGAAAAAATCATTTGTGCTGGTGTTGGCGAAGGGCGTAAGCCTCGTCCCAGCCCCACTATTAATAAAGCTTTAAGAGAGAACAAGCTGCAGATCGAATCATACTCGCTTGCCTCGTTCATTCAGAGGCTGATGGCCGGAGCGATAGCTGGTTTTATGCCTACCGTATCCCTGGCAGGAAGCACGATGGCGGAGTCGCATACTCATTCCTTTAAAATGATTGACGATCCTTTTGATAGTGGCCGAAAGGTGGGGGTAATCAAAGGCATTAATCCTGATATTTCCATCATGCATGCCTGGGCAGCAGACCGTAGCGGAAATGCCATTGTATTACCTCACCACTTCACTGCTGAAGAGACCTGGGGAGCCTGGGCAAGCCGTAGCGGTGCAGTACTCACAACGGAAAGGATCGTCAGCACCGATTTTATTAGAAAGCACAACATCTTGGTAAACATACCACAGTATATGGTAAGGTCAGTTTCTCTTGCACCATTAGGGGCACATCCTGAAGGTATAATGAACTGGGGTTTTTGTGAGTTTGACGCCTATGAATATGACTACGATTTTATCGATGCTCGCCAGGATGCTGTTAAAAATGGGAAACTGGATGAATGGATAAGGGAATGGATATTAGATTGTCCCTGCGAAGAAGACTATTTGCACAAGCTAGGGCCAGAGAAGATTGCTTTCCTTAGGGGAAAAGCAAACAGTGACCATTGGAAATGGCAGGCAGCGGCGAAGGCAGAAAATATCTCGGCCAGCGAACACTATGTACCCAGGGAAAGAATGGTGGTAATGGCATCGAGGAAAATTGTAGAGAAGGTGATTGAGAGAGACTATAAGACGATACTCTCTGGAGGAGGAGTCGCCTCGCTAAGTGCTTGGCTAGGTCACCGTAACTTGAGAAAGCAAGGGCATGACGCTGAGATAGTTGTTGGCTCAGGTCAAATCGGTTTCACCCCTCTTCCCGGAGACCCGTTCATAACCAATTTCACCAGCATGGCAACTTGCAAGATGATAACTAACGGGGTAAACTGCTACCAGGTTTTTATCGGTGGCGAGAATAAGCGCAGCCTCAGCGTTCTAGGATGCGCACAGATCGATAAATTTGGCAACATCAATTCCGCTCAAGTGCCAACAGCCAAGGGTAATATATACCTGACAGGTGCTGGCGGTGGCGGTGATGCGTGCAAAGCACGAGAGGTGATGGTGGTAATAGAGCAGTCCAGGCAGCGCTTTGTGGAAAAGGTGTCCTACATTACTTCTTCAGGGGAGCCCATCACAACCCTCGTTTCCACCCTAGGTATTTTTGAGAAGCTGGGAGATGACCAGGAACTTGTCTTAACTGGTTACTTTTACAATCCCAAGATGCCTAGTGCCGAAGAAGCTATCCGGCATGTAAAGGATAATTGCGGCTGGGACTTAAAGATATCTCCTCAAGTGAAACAACTACCAGAGCCTACCGTTGAAGAGCTGATAAGACTCAGGCTGCTTGATCCTGACGGCGAATATATTACATGAGTTAGAGCGCCTGTATTGCCGTTGCTTCGTATTTCTTAGGGCCAATAAAGCTTATCAGCGGCAACTTCAAGCTCTGGCCTGAAATCGGGGTGAGCGATATTTATTAGCTCTCGTGCTCTTTCTCTTTGAGTTTTCCCCTGGAGTGCAGCAATTCCGTATTCAGTGACGACATAATCGGTAAGAATACGAGGCACACTCACAATTGTTCCCGGCTCTAGAGCAGGCACAATGCGGGACACAGCACCATTGCGGGCGGTGGAAGTGAGCACCGTAGCACTTCGTCCTCCCTTTGAGAGATAGGCTCCCATGGCAAAAGCCAACTGCCCACCTGTGCCAGAATACATCCTTGTTCCCAGCGATTCAGCGGCAATCTGACCAGTCAGGTCTATGCTCAGAGCAGAATTGACAGTTACCATATTGTCGTGAGTAGCAATAGTCATAGGGTTAACAACGTGAGTGCCGTCGTAAAGTTCAAAGATAGGGTTATTATTAATGAAAGCCATATCATCGGATGTTCCACCACCTACTGAGATCGCCACAACTTTGTTCTTATGGATTGTCTTGCGCTCTCCAGTAATGACTCCTCTCTGAACAAGTTGCACTGTGCCTCTAGGCAATGTCTCAGTATGTATGCCGAGGTCTCGTTTGTTATCAAGAAGGCCTAAGCGCATAACTGCTTCACTAATACCTCCTACACCAATCTGGAGCGTATCACCATCCCTAATCAACTCAGCTACATATTCAGCAATTTTCCTGATCTCCTTGGGTTCATCCCCCGTTTTTCGGGCTAGTAAGTCTGTACTTCGCAGGTCGCGAACTCCAGGTATTCTGCCCGTGGAGAGATGGGGGACGAAGTAATCTAGCTCAGAGACATGAATATAATTGTCCCCATAGGTTCGGACCAGATTCGGGTTTATGTCTGCAATAACTATCTTGGCTTCCTTTGCCTCGATTTTCTTGTTCCACAGCATGTGTCCAAAACTGCAATATCCATGTTCATCTGGCGGCGAGAGCTCAATCATATAAACATCAATCTGTCTCAGAACGGGGCTGTGGGTAAACCAGAGAGAACTCACCAGGTAGTCACATCTCCTCTCGGCCATCATGTGCTCGATTACAGGAAGAACGAAACTAGTCTCGATAACAAATGATTTTTCCCAGCCGGGTTCATACCAAGGTAACTCCCTTCCTGGGCCGGGTAGAAATAATTTCACATTTTCCAGCTCCTCTTTCCTGGCACTAAGAGCAAGTGCCAAAGCCAAAGACTCCACCCCGGGAGCAAAAACGACCCTGTCTCCTGATTTGACTACTTTAACTGCTTCCTCGGCGCTAACTTGCTTTCTTCGATATTCCTCTTGCCAGCTCATAGATTCTCCTTTTAGCTTGACAGTCTATTCCTGACGGGAAAGGTGCCTGCTTCTCGCGATGGGAGAATCACTGTTGACCTACCGGGCATAGTTTCCTCGCCACGCTGATTCCTGGCACTGGTTTCAATGTCAACACAGTATTCGCCATTTTCATCCACGTACTTCTTAGTTACTTTGCCCCTGAGCCAAACCACATCCGAGAAATAGACAAAAAACCGGTATTCGGCATAGTTTCTCTTCAGCCAACCCTCGTCTCCCATCCAGTTAGTTAGCAAGTGGACTAGCCATGATTGCCTTTGGATACCAATATCGTAACAATCGGGCAAGCCAGCAGAACTAGCAGCGTGTTTATTCCAATGAACACCAGCGGCCGGTTCCATAGCGAATGTATTAGGATCACGAAATCCCCAGGTGGGATGATCACGATAGTAACGGAGGGCCATGCCGTGTGCGAACAACATCGAGCCGTTTAATCCAGCAAAAAAGGCTAATTCATCTGTTAGTCCCAGAGGGCCTTTTATTACCGGCGGCAACTCCTCGCCTTCCCGGACGTCTTCCCAGTAGCGGATCTCAGAACCACGTGCCTTTTCGTTAAGTATCTCTTCTTCAACCTTCTCGAGTTCCTCTTCCTTCCAGGGATGAGGTAGCTGGATTTGGGAATACTTCCCTTTGCTTCTTGCTGCCTGTCTCTCTACTCTCACTAACCAGCTCTTTGCCCGAGCAACAAGCTCGTCCCTCTGGTTGGAATATCTTGCTTCTTGATACTCCATGACCATTTTGCCTGCAAATTTGCTGGGCATCTCCTTAAAGCCAGTAAATATACACTCCGGTCTGATTCTGTCACCAAGTAATACTGGTTTATAGAATTCCCAATCGTTTCCCGAATGGAAGGCATGTACTCCGGGAAGTCCCTGCTGAACATAGGTAAGGCACACGCTATAAAGCCAGGAGGGAGAGGCGATGATAGTGCCATAGGAGCTCTTTGTGGCATATTCTTCGTCATGCCACAAGAGGTTGGGGTCACCTATTCCTCTTGCCCATATCCATATCGCCTCCTTTGAAGCTAGCTCATTTTGTTTTGCGATACGCAGCTTTGTCCCCACCCTTCTCTGGAATTCTTCTAGCGACTTATTACTGATGCGTCCCTCAGCTAAAACTGACAATATTAACCTCCTTTGTTATTTCTAAATCTTCCTTACGACTATTTCACAGCAACCGTCACCGACGGCAGCACTTTGGATGATCTTTAACTCTACTGAATTGCCTATGGCAGCTTCAATTTGACCTTTATCAACACACATAATTGCTTCACATAAATCACGATTTTTCAATCCCAAGGGACATTGATCCTGGACATGACTGTAGTGCAAGGTGCTATCGGTTAGCTCTTCTATTTCTGGGGGCTCGGTGTTTGTCCTTGAAGCGTTTTCTTGACCCCTCTTATAGAAGTTGGTAGCCACCGACTTGAAGTCAGCACCGGAAGGGTTCCCACTTAAGCGGGCTGAAGTAGATTGGCCTAATTCATACCAGGTTTTGCTAATTATAGGAAGTGCCTTTCGACCGAATTCCTCATAGAATAGGACTGACATTTGTACCAAAGCCTCTCGTGAATTTAGTATCATTTTGCTCTCCTCTCTTAGTGTATGAATTAATCTGAAGTTTTTTCTTTCAATGTCTCCCTGATGGAATCAGCTATCGAAGAGATGGTTGCACCTGTAAGAAACACCTTCTTGACTCCGACTTCTTCCAGTTCAGGAATATCCTGACGGGGTATTACGCCACCCATGATAATAGGAATTTGAATTCCTTTCTCCTTAAGGGTGTTAAAAAGCCTCTGGGCTTGATTTAAATGTCCTCCACCCAGGGCACTCAGACCTATAATGTCGACATCTTCGTCAATAGCTGCTTTTACCACGCTATCAGGAGTTTGATATGGCCCCAGATAAATTACCTCCATGCCGGCATCCCTGAGGCCGGTGCTGATAAATTTTATCCCGATATCGTGACCGTCTACACCCAATTTAGCCATTACAATCCTAATTCTTCTTTGTGAAAGCATATTCTTATCCTCTCTCGGAATCCGATTTAGAACGGAGAAGGGACCATTTCAAAGTTATCATAGGGATAGCCGTAAGCTTGATTTATCATTCCCACAATTTCACCGGTGGTAGCGTAACTTTGCACCGCCTCTTTGATGAATGGTATCAGATTTGTTCCGTCTTTCCGGCCTGCTATATCCTTCAACCGACCCAGTGTTTCTCTAACCTTCTGATTGTCACGAATCCTCTTTAGCTCCGTTACTCTCCCTATTTCCCTTTGAGCAGATTCGGGTGGATTACGATGCACCTCAATTATTCTATCCTGTTCGCTAGGGATAGCGAACAGATTCATTCCTACCAATACTCGCTTACCACTTTCTATTTCCCGTCGATATTGAAGACTAGCCTTTTCCAGCTCATTATCAAGCCATCCGCTTTCTATTGCCTTTACTGTTCCTCCTCTTTCTTCGATCTGATGAATATTTTCTTGTATTTGCCTTTCAAGCTCATTAGTTAAATACTCCACATAATAGGAGCCGCCCAGCGGGTCTGCCACGTTGACTGCTTCTGATTCAAAAGCAATTATCTGCTGGATTCTTAATGAGGTTCTATGAGACTCTTCGGTGGGGATAGCTATAGGCTCATCATAGCATGGCACGTACATCGCTTGAGTTCCTGACAGGACACAGGCCAAGGTTTGTAGGGTGAGACGGGTGATATTGTTCCAAGGCTCCTGTGGGGTTAAAGGATAAGTAGCTGGCATTAGACTTAGTCGCATAGCCCAGGAGCGTGGATTTTTTGCGCCGTACCTGTCTCTAACAATTTGCGCCCATATTTTTCTAACGGCGCGAATACGGGCTACCTCTGTGAATATCTGTGGTGTAGCACACATTAAGAACACTATGCGATGAGCGAAATCATCTATGTTTAAACCTCTTCTCAGCACCTCATCTACATAGGTCATTGCTCTTGCTATTCCTAATGCTCCATCAAATGCCTCGGGAAGCCCAACAGTGCGTATAGTGCCTTGATTTACGTTAACAGGTATTGCCAGGGGCAGGTATCTAGTGCAGTACTCGATAATATCCCCTGCCGTTCTTAACGATATATCCAGGTGTTTTGCTGCAGGCTTGTGGCTTA
>JAXHSX010000074.1:0-6603 GCA_034190625.1 Chloroflexota bacterium | reverse complement strand
GCTCCCACCATAAAGCCAGCTATTGGGCCGAAGACATACCCAGAACAAATTATCAGGAAGGTACAAGGCTGAAAGCTAGGAATAGCGGCGAAAGGAATTCTTAAAACTGCTGATATGGTTGCCAGCATGGCGACTAAAGCTATTTCTTTAGAGCCTAGACCAACTGACTCAAATTTTAGGAAAAAAGCTAATATGACTAGAACAGCCAGCAGAACTGCCATTAAGCCCCAGTTGACCAAAGCACTTAATGAGGGAAACAAAACGGAGCAAACGGCAAAACCTATACCAGCAATCAACACTAACGATAGGACAATGTAACTCTTCCTCATGTCATCATTACTAGTGCTTCATCAGCAGTTAATACATCGCTGGGAACGCCGTAGCTTGTAAGCGATTGAGCCAGGCGATTTATTTGAGGCGAGAATAGCAACGCTTGTGATAGCACCTCTCGTTTAGTTCCATCCACTACAATTCTTCCCTCGCTGAGCAATATCACTCTGTCGCCATACTCAGCTACTGTTTCCACATCTTGAGTGACTAAAATCACTACTTTGCCATCTTTTCTATATTCATCTAAAAAGCTCATCAGTTTGGTCTTCAGCTTATATTCCATTCCCCTGGTAGGTTCATCTAAAATGATTATCCTTGGCTGAGCTACAAGAATAGAAGCCAAGGCTACCCTTTGTTTTTCTCCACCGCTTAAGGAGCGCGAATATCGGTGTCGGTACTCTGTAAGCCCGAATCTCTCCAGCGCTTGGTCTATCATTGGCTCCATTTTCCCACTTTTAACTCCTAAATTCTTTAAGGTAAAGGCAATCTCTTGTTCAACCGAATTAGCGAACAGGTGGTCATTGGGATTCTGGAAAACGTAACCAATTTCCCTGGCTAACTCAGCGCAGGATGTTGCTTTAGTATTTACTCCATCTACAACAATATCGCCTTTTGTCGGCTTTAGAAGACCGTTAAAATGCTTGACTAGTGTGGTTTTTCCTGAAGCGTTTCTTCCCATAATCGCCACAAATTCCCCTTCGTTTATCTTTAAATTTATATTTTTTAGGGCGACAAAGTCACCAGGGTAAACATGATATAACCCTTTAACATCAACTAGCGGCTGAGCGTGGTTCCCCTTGTAAGGTCGTTTAATTGCCATCCCGGGTGAAGGCTCTCTAGATTCTTCGCTTTGCTCAGCACGACGGGTAGAGTTAAGCAGTCTGGTTTTATCATCGTTAGCCAGGGGGGAAATAAATTTTCTTTGCTGGAAAACTTTGGCTAGTGCTGCTCTACCTTCTTTAACAGACAGAGGCGTGTTCTCAATACTGATATATCTATTTTTTAATCCTTGGACGAGTTTGATTATCGGTGGTATCTCAACACCGATCTCTGAGACTTTGCCATCACTCAGAATTGATTTCGGAGTTCCATCAGCTATAATCATCCCATTATCCAACACGATCATCCTATCAACATGCTGTGTCACTCTGTCCAATCTATGCTCTATCAATATCACTGTAATGCCCAGTTCATCATTGAGTCGCTCTACGACATTAAGAACCTCTTCAGCGCCCTTGGGATCCAGTTCGGAGGTGGGCTCATCCAGCACCAAAATTTTAGGGTAAAGCGCCAGGACGGAAGCTATTGCTACCCTTTGTTTTTCACCGCCAGAAAGTTCGTTCACAGTTCGATGACGTAAGCCAGCAATGCCCACTGTATCCAATGCCTCCTCTACCCTTTTGACCATAAGCTTAAGTGGAAAAGCGAGGTTTTCTAAGCCAAAGGCAACCTCCCTTTCGACATCCATAGCTACCAATTGATTCTCTGGGTCTTGGAATACCATGCCTACTTTGGTGGCCAGGTCCCTGGTGGAATTCTTCAGTACATCAAGGCCTTCCACTTCCACGTTGCCGATTATTTCACCTCCATAGAAATGAGGTATCAAGCCGTTCAGACAACGGCAGAGGCTCGACTTCCCTCCACCGGAGGGACCTGTGATCAATATAAATTCTCCATCCTGAATTTCAAGGTTTATGCCTTGCAAAGCCGGCTTATCAGTATCGCTATAGCGGAATGTCAAGTTATCTATCTTAATCAAGGTCGACCCTCCTTTTTAAAGGAGCTAAAATAAATACCGTGTTTAGCAAGAGCACTAAGCAGATTAGCATGATTGCTTCCAGCCCGGTGAAGCTAATCTGTTGTAAAACGGGATAGTACTCATATCCTCCCTGTCCCAAGCAGCGCATGCCAATGCCAAAGGCAACTGGGGAAACGGCAAATGCCAAAATGACAAGATCCAATCGTGTCATCGTCAATTCTTTATAGAAGGTTCTGTTTTTACCAGAGCCAAAAGCCCTTGACTCCATGGCTTCAGCAACCTGGACTGCTCGATCCAGGGAATTGGATAGCAGTGGAATGGCAATCGTCATGCGGTTCTTAGCCCTTTGAATTCGGCCTCCTCTATCCACTTCCAACCCCCTGCATCTCTGAACATCCGTGATACGTTGAGTGTCATCAATCAAGGCAGGAACAAATTTGGTAGATAACGAAGTGACCAGGACTGATTTGTAGGGCAGCTTTGCCTTCATCAGCACCAGCATCAGATCATCGGGATGAATGGTAAAGGTGAGTATGGTGAAAGCAGAAATTATGGCAAGCAATCTTAAGCTATTTCCTATTCCGCAAAGTATGCCTTCTAAAGTTATTTTAGGAGCGCCCATTATGGGGATTGCAAAAGGAATCTGGCAAAGAACGTGAGAGCCCTGACTACTCACTAAAGCGTTTATGACTATTATCAACAAGCACAGCAAGAAGAAAAACTTCATAAGGGCAGCCCACTCCTTCCATATCTTAGCCGCTAGAATCAATGGCAGCGTAGACAGAAATAGTAACAGTAGATAAAGCGGGTTATTAAACAGCAAGGCAAGGATAAAAACGCTGGCGATCCAGGCTAATTTGCACCAGGGGTTAAGCCTGTGAATAGGCGTATCTTTATTGCTGTATCTGTAGCTTATCACTTGGGTACCTTGATAACTCTATCACCAATTATCGCAGCAGAACAGGCATAGCGGAATTTCTCATAATGATATGTCAGTATGTCCGCTGCGTTATGGACTTGACTTTCGCCCACGCCCGATACCATCCAGACCACATTTTCGCAAGCTCCGATTCCCTTGGGATTCCATGGATTCTGAGTAGCCTGGATAAATCCACAGCCTGATTCATATTGCGTGTTATTTCCTTCAGAATCCAAAATCACTACCTTGCTATCCTCAAAGTGAATATAAAAACCAAGCTTTCTGTTCTCATTTAGCTCCGATATAAGCTCAAAATCCCAGGTGCCCAGGAGGATTAGATTAGAGTGCTTCTTGCTGTAAGCTGACGATTCAGGGCCAGCCACGTGGACATTTTCAACCCCCAGCTTCTCTAGCTCATTCATTAAATCCTGGGCAGCATTCTGGAAACCTTTATCATACACTATTATCGTGGGCGATACTTTCCCCCGGTAGCCGCCTGTAAATGGCTGGGGAAAGTCGCCAATGATAGCAGGAACGAAGGCACGGAGGCTCCAATAATGGAAATCCCAGTGTTCTATATCACCATCACAAAGCTTGTAGCTCAATCCTCCGACATTAGCTGATATGCCATTGATATAGAAAAACCAGTCCCTTTTAACTTTGCTTCCGGAATATTGAGAACGGATTCCGTTTATCGCCTCAACAAAACCGCCTCCATACTTCGTTTCCACCGTAGCCACTTCATGCAGGGCGTCCAGCGCGTTAACACTGTCGCTTATTATTACAGACTCATCCAGCACCAATTCATTGCCGAAATCCTGGGTAACTATAACTCTGACCGCAGTATCGTCTGATGATTTGGGTTGACAGCCAAATAAAATGACGACAAACAGGCAAGTGATAACAAGAGTCGTTGCGATTATCTTTGGCAGGCTACTATGCTTCATTTGTAGTTGCCCTTCAGAAGCGTAGCTTCTGTGGCATGAGAATAGAGTGCCTCCGATATTATGTCATTCTGAGCCGAAGGCGAAGAATCTCCATTTGCCTGCGTGGAGAGATTCTTCGGTCTCTTCTCTCTTTCAGAATGGCAACTCATTTTCATGGCTTGGTGATAGTCTGTAGACCGTGAGTAGCTCATTTATCTTTAGTTATGCCTTTGTCCCAAGATTCTGCGAAGCAAAAAAGCCAGAGCCGAAACAAGCGTAGCGATGACTCCAATAACTATTTTACTGGTAGAGTCTAATCCACCATCAGAGGATTGGCTGCCAACCACGATGAACTGCCCCGCTTCTTCTCCTAGTGAGACGGTATAAGTACCTGGAGTTGCCCTTGTTATGCTAAATACTACACTATCGGTTGATCCCGGAGGGATGCTCACCGTCTGGCTATCCTCAATCTGACCATTGATGTAAAGGATGGCTTCATAACTTCCGACTTTCCCGCCATTGTTAGCGATATCGATAGAAATATCCACCTGTTGGTCAGGCTGAACTGTGTCTGGTGAGATATCGAGCTGGGAAGCTGAGAAACTAGCTGGCTCCTTTTGTACCGGCAGCGCAAATACAATGATCGTACTGCCGATCTCCATAGTGAGCTCGACAGTATCGTCGGTAGTTATCATATCCTCAAATTCTGTCCAGCCACTGTCAATGACCTTATAAAGCTTCATATCCCCAGCATTAGAGATGTCGGTGAACCTTAGAGTGAAACTGCCACTTCCCTCTGAGCCCACAACATAGGCTGCTTGAAGGTCTAGGTCAGTGGGGATATTGGCCAAGTCCCCGGCAGGATAGCTGCCTACAGAAACGGATGTTACGTAGGAGTCTATCTCCACTAGCTCAATAGTGGTCAGGTTTCCAGTGTCAAATAATATGAAGTTAGCGGTAACCTTTCTATTCCTGCTCATTAGTATAGTGGTGGGGTTGGTATTACCGCTCAGGTTGCCACTCCAACCGATAAAAACACAGCTAGCGGCTGGGATAGCAGTCAGTTCAACTTCGCTATCTTCAAGGTACCCACCAGCGGGCTGACGTGGCATTAAATTAACTGTGCCACCACCCGCAGGATTGATTTTCAGTGTCAGGTTATGACGTACGAGTCTGGGTG
Source organism: Chloroflexota bacterium (assembly GCA_034190625.1). GTDB lineage: Bacteria > Chloroflexota > Dehalococcoidia > GIF9 > AB-539-J10 > CG2-30-46-9. The sequence continues at coordinate 1,489 of JAXHSX010000074.1, read as the reverse complement.
CTGTAACCATTATCTCTGTTTTATCACTGCATATGTACGTATCTTTCTCGGCAAAAACTTCGTAGATTCCCTCCCTATCTATGCTAATATCAACGGTCCCGTCAGCACCAGTCACATAACTATGATGATTCACATGAACTGTGGCGCCTCTGCAGGGTGACCAATTGTGAGTGTCATCACTATACATGCTAACCACGGCCCTGAATTCATCACCGGCGTCTATTTCAGTGTCGCTGAGCAATATTTTCAAAGGTGAAGTGCTGCCGGACCCGTAAGACCACAATATCTCTCGATGTGGGACATCTGGGGGTACTGTTTCACTTAATATAAACCGGCCGGCAGCGACATTTGGGTTATAATAATCTACACGGTATGTCCAGCCATTCGCGCCTTTGTTCTCCTCCCCGCCTATAGACTCTACGAATAACGCACCATACTTATCAGTTACATAATATGGAAACCCTCCTGACTGGGAAGCTTCATCCAGAGCACCCAACGCAGTCGGATGTGAAAAATGATAAGGTTCGCCGCTGTTGTCGGCGGTGATGTCTGAAGTAGAAACGGTTACCTGCCCTCTCCAGATAGTATTATCCTGTCCTTCAATCCTTACGTAAACGGATAATCCCTGTGCCCCAAGAATCTTTGCTGGATATAATTCTAATATGGGAGCGGCAAGTAAGAAAGCAACGATAAGCGGTAATACAAATAGCTTCAGTAATTTACTTTGCCTCATTTATGCTCATCCACATGTGTAGCAAGTAATCGAAGCGATTAATAAAGCAATACCCACCGCAGTAAACTCCTTAAGGGAATGCCCAATAGTGAACTGGCATCTTTCCCCTATACTTGGTTTAGCCTGCAAAAATGAATCTATGATGGGCACCTGCCACCAATGCTAGGATCAGCTCAGGATCTTACCCTTTTAAGAATCCTCAACGAAGTGGGACCGGAGACTACTACATAGTAGAAATCCCTGGGCTCTAACTGAGTTAGATTGCCACTACCTATCATGGAATCATACCAGAGCCATTGCCCTGTTGCTTCATCCAGCCAATAGACCTGAAACCATGCAGCATCACAAGTCACCTCAGATAAGGCGATATTCGCGGTCAGAGATGACCTTCCGTTAACCGGATAGGGGCTAATCAAAGCTTCGTGATCGAGAGGGCAATCCCACCAGGTTAGATTGATTGGATGGGGCTTGCCTAATAGTGCCTGTATTGCGTTGGCAGTGGTCTGGCATGGAAAGCCTCCGGGATCGCCGTCCTGCCAGTTGAACTGGCCATTGTCCTGTCGGAAATTCACGAGGTCATCAATAGGAGTGTTGCCATTCTCAGTCCAATTTGCGCTTGTTGGATACTGCCCTGCGGCTTTTATAGCAAGGATGCCATAAGAATTCGTGTCTGCGTTCGTTGCGCCCCAGGATAGAAACCCACCGTTATCTGCTTGAGTTGATTTGATAAAAGCCAGACCATTTGTGACAGCAGCC
>JAXHSX010000073.1:0-14226 GCA_034190625.1 Chloroflexota bacterium | reverse complement strand
ATAACATCGGCGGCGGAATTGCTAAAGATAAGCCTTTTAAAGCAGTACAAATCGGAGGCCCCTCAGGCGGTTGTCTACCTGAGACTTTGCTCGATACTCCTATCGACTTTGACTCCCTTCGTGAAGCTGGTTCGATGATAGGCTCGGGGGGAATGGTTGTCATGGACGAGGATAACTGTATAGTTGACACTGCACGCTTCTTCCTCGACTTCACCACGAAGGAATCTTGCGGTAAATGCACCCCATGTCGGCTGGGAACTTTGCAAATGCTTCGGATTCTCGAGGACATTACAACTGGCAAAGGTAAAATCGAGGACCTCGATCTTCTACTTGAATTAGCTGAGGATATTAAGGGAGGGTCACTTTGCGGCTTAGGACAAACAGCTCCCAATCCTGTCCTTACCACCATGCGCTATTTTCGAGATGAGTATGAAGCCCATATTCTAGAAAAACGTTGCCCCGCAAAAGTGTGCCCTGAACTCATTGCTTACTACATCCTTCCAGACAAGTGCGATAGAGCCTGTGAGCACTGTGTGCTAGTTTGCCCTACTGAGGCAATTACAGGTGAGAAAGGGCAAATAAAGGTTATCGAACAAGATAAATGCTCTAAGTGTGGCACCTGCCTTGAAGTGTGCCCTCCAGAATATGATGCGGTAGTAAAGTTATCGCCAATCACTGAGCTTCCCTCATCAAAGGATATAATTTCCTCTCCCTTGAAGGGAGAGGATTAAAAGGATTACCCTCGTCCACTCAACCCTTTATCTGGCGAGGGACGTGATGGTGAATGTAATAGAATGCCAAGAAAAATCGTTTCTACAGGAAGGGGAGGGACAGGAAAATCAACTTTTGTCGCTTTAATGAGCCGATATCTGAAACGCCCGTCACTACTTATCGACCTCGACCCCGACCTTAGTCTAGCCGATATGCTGGGAATAGACTTTCGCGAAGAACAGAAAAGGACTGTCGTTGAAGCGCTTTACGACTCTGTAAATGAAAGGAAAAAAGGGGAAAGTCCTTTGATTCCCGTGAACGAACGGCTTGAGTCTTTAATACGGAGTGATTGCCTATACGAAGGTATAGGATTCGACCTTATCACTCTGGGAACAAAAGACCTCGAAGGATGTTATTGCTTCCCCGACCATTTACTTAGAAAAATAATCCCTAAGCTAGCTAAGAACTATATGAATGTCGTAATAGACTCACCAGCAGGGCTGGAGCATTTGAACCGTAACATAGTTCCGGACATAGACGATCTATTTGTTATGTTAGACCCCTCCGAGAAATCTATAAAACATATCAAAAAGATTAAGGATATTACTAAAGCAATAGGGATTTATTATAATTACCTTTACCTAGTGGCGAATTACATGTTTGATGAATCTTCGGAAGAACGTTTAGTACAAACGGGCGAAACTTATTTAGGGAAGATAGAGTATGATGCCGAAGTGGAAGATTATAACTTAAGAGGGAAATCACTTAGAGAGCTGCCTGAAGATTCACCTGCTTGTTTATCGGTCAAAATGATTTTAGCCAAGGCAAGATTGATTTAAGAATGGGCAAAATAACCGTTTCTACTGGGAGAGGAGGAACAGGAAAATCAACTTTCGTCGCCTTATTTACTAAATATGTCAATTCCTATCCAATTTTGCTCATTGATCTCGACCCCGATGAAAGCCTGGCTGATATGCTCGGTGTTGATCTGGGAAAAGCAGGAAAACAGACTATCTCAGAAGCACTCTATGATATTATGGAAGAAAATAAGCGTATTGGACAAACAAATCTTAGTCTTCTTCCTGATTTCCTGGGACACATGATCAAAGATGGTGATTCCTTATACAAAGGTGGCAAATTTGATCTTATAGTGTTAGGAGATAAGTTAACTGTAGGTTGTTATTGTGAGGCCGACGAGATAATTAAAAGCGCTATCCCCGAGTTAGCTGAAAGGTATGAGCAGATCGTGATAGATTCTCCGGCTGGGTTGGAGCACTTGAACCGGAAGGTAACACCTAATATAGATGATTTATTTGTTATACTAGATCCATCTGACAAATCCACAAAGCATATAGAAAGAATTAAATATGTTGCCAAAGGGGTAAAGATTAGCTATAAACGATTTTATCTGGTAGGTAACTATAGGTTTAATGAACACACAGAAGAGTATTTACGAGATACTGGGGAGACTTATTTGGGAAAAATAGATTATGACCCTGCTGTGAGAGAATATAACCTGAAAGGGAAGTCTTTATTGGATCTACCGGAGAATTCGCCTGCTTCTTTGTCCGTGAAAAAAATACTAGAAAAGGCTGGTTATAAAATCAATGTGTAGTTCTCAAGAACAAGCTTACGATCTTCCTTACAAACTTGCCTGTGAGAAATTGGCAAGTATGGACATAAAGCAACAATGCTTCAATAGCGGTGCACAATATGTAGATCCCAATAAGGTGATTGTCGAATATTTAAACCAATCGTATGTCATCACCATTCTCAGTACAGTCGACAGTCGACAATCTTCTGTCGACTGTCAAGGACACAAAGGCGAGGAGGAAATTCCCCTGAGGGAGAAAATTCTTATACTTCACTATTTAACGTTAGCAAAAGGCACCCCAACCAGTAACAAACTAATTACTTTTAGGCAACTGGTGGGAGGCTCCAGTTATCTGTCAGCATTTTCTCAGAGAGCCACGATGCCTCTTACGCGCCAGTTTGGTAAGGATCCCGAGCTACTAATAGATGCTGCAGAAAAACTGGGCGGCTACAAAGCAAACTATGGCGATATAGCTGTGAGCATTAAACCTTTCCCTCGAGTAACTATCATTATAGTCTTATGGCGAGGTGATGATGAGTTTGCTCCCAATGTGAACATCGTATTCGATAGCACTATTTCTGATTATCTTTCCACCGAAGATGTATGCGTGCTCTGTGAGATAATCGCCAGAAAATTGATTAATCTGGCGAAAGGGAAGGTATAGAGGAAATGATTGATAGAGAAAAAATCAAGAGAGCAGCAATTTCCATGATCGAGGCTCTTGGCGAAGACACCTCTCGAGAAGGCTTACGAGATACTCCTCAGCGAATTGCCGAAATGTATGCCGAGCTTTTCTCAGGCTTAGAAGTTGACCCCAAAGATGAACTAACTGTTGGCTTTGAAGAAGGGCATCACGAGATGATAATTTTAAGGGATATTCCTTTTTATTCCATGTGCGAGCATCACCTTTTACCCTTCTATGGGATAGCCCATGTAGGATATATTCCTAGCGAGGACGGAAAAGTTGTTGGGGTAAGCAAGTTAGCCAGAGTAGTGGAGGTTTGCGCCAGACGCCCCCAGCTTCAGGAAAGGATGACGAGACAAGTTGCTGACGCCATTTTCGAAGCCTTGCGTCCCGATGGTGTAGCAGTAGTCATTCGCGCTGAACATCTGTGCATGACTATGAGAGGAATTAAGAAACCAGGAACAAATGTGATCACCTCAGCAGTAAGAGGCAACTTCCGAAGCAGAATAGCCACCCGCGCCGAATTCCTATCTTTAATTGGCGGTGGTTAGCTAGTTTAAGCCAAATTTGACACCTCTTGGTCATCCAAGCATTGAAGCATTACTCGACAATCATAGGCCAGTACGAAAGCCCACATGCCATTTAACCTACGGCTAAGTCTATGAGTTCTCAAGGAAAGATGATGAGTGTTATCAGCAAAGGTATCTAGTGCTTGGGCAATTTGGGGCTTTAAATCGGGACTAGCAGCCTGATTCCAATTTAAGTTGATTGTCTTATATTTTAAAAATGTAAGGAAAAGCCTTTTTAACGACTTGCCCTTTCCCACTGTCATTGCGCGGCAAATATCCTCTCCCTTGACGGGAGAGGATTAAGGTGAGGGTGAAAACCGAAACCCTGTCAATCTCTTAAGCCTAGCTTTAAACCCTGCGGCGACTCCTTTATTCCGTCATTGCGAGGAGTCTCTGCGACGAAGAAATCTAACCCTCAGCATAAATATACTAGCCCCAGCTATAATTGCAATAAGTAAAACGAGCTAGGGAGCTAAAACGTCAGCTTTATTTAAGGTGACAGGTATCATTGAGCAGCTTCAGGACAAAGACATCATCTCTCAACTCCACAATACTTATTGCTGCAGTATCCTGTTCCATCTGCCAGAAGTGGGAATTATCCAGGCCTAGGAAATAGCAAAGCAAAACCTTGCAAACCACTTTATGTGACACAAGGACAATCGTTTTACCAACATGCTTGGCTAGGGTATTATTTACGCCTGTGGCAGCTCTCTCCCTTACTTGAACCAGGTTTTCCCCTTCGGGAAAAGTAACCAGATGAGGACTTTGCTGCCAGAGTTGATAAAGCAGTCTGTCTTGAGTTTGGGCTTCTCTTAATGAAAGCCCCTGCCAGCTTCCATAGTCGATATCAGTGAGACCAGTCAAAGGTGTAACTTCGAGACCAAAGGGTGAAGCCAAGATTTGAGCAGTGGCTAGTGCTCTTCTCAAAGGACTGGAATAGATCGCATCTGCCTTCCAGCGAGACAGGCTAACTGCTGCTGCTTTGGCTTGCCTTAAGCCAAACTCACTTAATTCTATCTCAGCTCGTCCACGAAATCTTTCACCCTCCCCTTCATTCCATTCAGTGCACCCGTGCCTGATAAGGACAATGCGAGTTAAGTCCACAATTACCTGTAAATTCCCAGTTTAAGCCCCTCTTTACACAATAATAGCTACTCTACCAGCATCTCGTATTGAAGTTTCTCACCTTCCGGGTGAAGGAGGAATTTAACCTTCTTGCCCTGTGTCAGATAACTTTCAGATTCCCTACGAAGCTCCCTGAAATCAGCTACCTGCAGGAAAATACGGAGTAGTTCTATCTTTTCCTCAAGAGCAGCATCTGCCTCGTTCTTGCCAAGATATTCCGTTACCGCTTCCTGGTATTCCGTCTTCGCTGTAGTTTCGATGCAATGAGAAAGGCCAGGAAAAAGCTCTAATGGTCGCATATATTGTCGCCTGTTGCCAATGCGCCTATCATGTGATCAAGGACAGCTTTATCGGGATCATCCTCGATTACGCCAATAATGACCTGGATTCGGTTCTCTTGAAAAATATTCTGTGCTCTTGACCCCATACCACCAGCTATGACAACAGAAACCCCTTGTTCTGCCAGCCATCTGGGCAGTAATCCCGGTTCATGTCCTGGTGAAGACACGACCTCTTTATTCAAGATAATCCCTTTCGCCTCGTCGGCGTCAATCAAAGCAAAACATTGACAATGACCAAAATGGGCAGACATTTTATCATCTGTTATCGGTACCGCGTATCTCATTAACTCTCTCCTAATTTTTTACTACATAGCCTTGATAGCAAGCTCCGCCGCATTCACTAACTGATAAACTATCGGCGATGCTGTTAAAGCGGGGTGGGTGCCCATTTGAAACACAGCGATGTCATAAGCAGTCATTCTGTGTAAAATGCAGGCGCTGATAACATTTGCCATCTCACCAATACTTCTGCTACCTGACATTCCGCCACCAAGTAGCAATCCAGTGTCTTTGGAAAACACCAACTTTACCTTAGTCGAAACAGCGCCTGCCATTCCTCCAGGGTGTCTGTCCGGAGCTGTGGATTCACCTACCACGATATCACAACCTTCTTGTCTCGCCGCCCTTTCTGTCAAACCAGCGCAAGCAAAAGCTCGTTCACCAACCATAGTAGAGAAGACACCAATTTCACCCGGGTTACGTTGACGGGTAGCAAATAGATTGGCTCCAGCTATGCGTGCCTCTACTGTAGCCACCGAGGCAAGCATGACACCACTTGTTTTGCCGCTGAAGAACGAGACCTTCTCAGCACAGTCACCACAGGCAAATATGTTCGTATCTGTAATAGTACGCATGTATCCATCAACAGCGATGGCTTTCCTTGGTCCCAATTGAAGGCTAGCCTTTTTGGCCAACTCAGCATTGGGAGCCGCTCCCACACCAAGAATAACCACATCGGCATTTAACTCTTCACCACTAGCTAACTTTACTCTACTAACTTGTTTATCACCGATAATAGCCTCGACTCTTTTGTTGTTCAACACTTTAATGCCCCTGTTAGCAAGCACCTCTTCAGCTTCAACACAGAAATCCTCATCCAGGGCTAGCTGCAGGCAATGAGGAAGTAATTCTACAATCGTGACATTACAGTCATGATTTTTCTTGCATTCGTCGGCGAACTCTACGCCGATAAAACCTCCTCCGATTATCGCAATATCCTTAGCATTATTGATCACATCCAGCATATTTTTCAAATAGGCAACATCTTTCTTAGCTGCAAACACATTCTCTTTTTCCACACCAGGGATAGGCAAAACTATCGGTAGAGACCCAGTAGCTAAAATAAGCTTGTCGTAGCTTACTGAATCTGTACCAGTTATCAGAACTACCTTCTTTTCCCTGTCTATCTCCACTGCTTCACCCTTGACGAGCTTTATGCCATTGTTTTCAAGGAGAGCATCTGGAATCAGATTCTTTTCCGGACTGCCCACAGTCCCAAAAATATATGGTATCCCACAGGGGACTAACACCTGTTCCTCTTTACGAACCAGAATTACACTCTTTTCAGGATACCTCCGGCGGCAGCTTATCGCCGCTACTGGTCCAGCAGCGCTCCCTCCAATAACTACTACATCAGCTTTTGCCATCTTGAACCTCCTTTTTTAACAATTTTCATCGTATCGAATCCACTCTTTTTATCCTATTTGCCCGAAACATCCAACGAGTTGATATTCTACTCCACTCTCTACTACTTGGTAAAGTCTTCCTCCCTGTCATTATTGTAGCAATACCTCTGCATTGTAACAACAACTCCGCCAATTTTTCATAATTTTACAACTTTCTTTTCGCTTATATTATGAAATACGTTAGAGCGGCTCTTGACAAGAAAAATAGACTGGCCTAAAATTGTTAGTTGTGACTAACAATAAGAATGCGGAATGGTAGAACAAAATCTTGCTACGAAATATAGTCCCAGCATGGAATATTACCTTGAAGCCATAGCCAATCTTAGTGGAGAGAGAAAGGTAGCGAGGGTGAATCAGATTAGTCAGGTTCTACAGGTAAAGATGCCCAGCGTTACCTCAGCGCTGAGGAGACTTTGTGATAAGGGGCTAGTGCAGCACGGAAAGTATGGCTATGTTGAGCTTACGCTTAATAGTAAGGATTTAGCTAAAGAGACAATTCGCCGCTGTAAGATACTAAGCCGATTTTTCACCCAAGCGTTAGGTATTGACCAGGAAACGACTGAAGAGGATGCCTGTAAGATCGATCATGTTATTAGTATGTAAAGACTGGTTAAATTCCTGGAATTTATAGAGGCGTGCCCTCTAGGAGAGGCTAACTTCCCCAAAAGGTATAGATATTTTCTGGAGCATGGAAAGCTTACTGAAGAGTATATGGAGAGAGGTTGGGAAAAACAGGAATGGAGTAAATAAATATTTTTACGCTCGCTAAGTTAGCTAAGTCTAATAATATTTAGCAACTCTAAGATAAATAAACAAGGGCTATGACTAAAAAGATGACCCACGCATGATATAGGGTTCAAATTCAAAAAAGAAAGGAGAATATCTGATGAACAAAATCAAAAAAGGAGTGATTGGAATCGCAGCTTTGGCCTTGTTGTTGGCATCTCTGATGGTGCCTTTCATGTCAACTCCAGTCCAGGCCCATGCCCCACAGGGTAGTTCTGAGTCACCAGAGGTCGAGCTGGAGGATATACTGATACACGATAAGAACGGAGACCTGCTCCAGATTTCGATAGATGATGTAGCAGAAATTGAGGGAAGCAAGTGCATATGCGTGTCCTGTAGCTTCCGGGTTATTCAGACTGCCATAGCGGAACTTTGGGGTAAGGAGATATTTACTCAAGGTGATCTTGAAGCGGTTTACCGCCATCCTGGCAAAGGACATAAAGTAAGCTTCGATTACATCCTTACTCCGGAGTGTGCCACCTATGAGAAAATAGGCGACCCAAGGCATATGACAATGGACCATTGGGTATATACCTTTACGCGAACAGATACCGGGGAAGTATTTGAAACTCAAGTCAAGGAGGCAGTTATCCCCGATGCATTCTTTGATGCGCGCTATAAAGTTAAGGGATTTAAAAATAAATGGCATCAAGACAAGCCCTCCGATGAAGAAAAGGCTGAGTTCGCTGCTAAATGGTCTGAAGCAAGAGACAATTTTCTCACTCTACCGTCTTGGGAACTATTTGAGGACATAGAGGAACCCGCAGAACCATTGCCCACAGGAGGGATAGTCTTCTCTGGCCTTTTGGTAGTCGGGGTAATCGTAGGCTTCACTTACTCGTCACGTGGTAAACGAGACTAATTGAGCCTGAATTTAGAAAGGAGGTGACACGTGTCAATTAAACATTTGAATGAATTGATGCCTAAAGAGAAAGGCAAGATCGTCAAGGTCAGTGGTGAAGGGAGAGTTCAGCGGAGGCTTCTGGATATGGGGCTGGTTGCAGGAAGTGAGGTGGAGATGGAAAGGGTGGCTCCATTAGGAGACCCTGTTGAAATCAAGATAAAAGGATACCATCTGTCACTACGCAAAGAGGAAGCAATCAATATTCAGGTTGAGGTAGGATAACTATGAGCTTTATGCCGTTGGCTATGGTTTGTCCTGGCGAACCAGTCCAGGTGGTTGGTATTCGAGCTGGCCACGGGCTTCAGAGAAAGCTTGCCGATATGGGACTTATTCCTGGAGTTATTATAAGGGTTATGAACGGTCAAATGCCGGGACCGGTAATTATAGACCTCAGAGGATCGAGACTGGCTCTAGGTCATGGTGTAGCGCAAAAAATCTTAGTAAAGGAGGTATAAAAATGGCAAAGGAAATAACCATTGCCCTGGCAGGGAACCCAAATTCAGGCAAGACTACGGTTTTTAATAATCTGACAGGGGCTCGCCAACACGTAGGTAACTGGCCTGGAGTGACGGTGGAGAAGAAGGTGGGGAGCTGCAGCCAAGGGGGATATAGCATCAAGGTAGTGGACCTCCCCGGCGTTTACAGTCTTACTGCCTACTCTCCAGATGAGGTCATCGCCCGAGACTTCATCCTGGAGGAAAAACCGGATGCCGTGGTGGACATTGTTGACGCCTCAAATTTGGAGAGGAATCTCTATCTCACTGTCCAGCTTCTGGAAATGGGTGCCAGAGTGATAGTGGCACTTAACATGATGGACCAAGCCGATTCAAGAGATTACCGGATTGACATCGCAGGCCTTTCTCATCTTCTTGGAGTTCCTGTGATACCTCTGGTTGCCAGCCGCAACAAGGGGACTACGGAGCTACTCGATGAGATAATTAAAATAGCTGAGAATAAAACCAAGTCAGCCAGACTCAAGGTGGAATATGGTCGAGAAATGGAGGAGGAGCTTACCAAACTGGAGAAGCTCGTCGCCCAGAGTAAACTTGCCTCGAAGTATTCTCCCAGATGGCTAGCAGTAAAGCTATTGGAGGGGGACGAGGAAGTAGTTAAGAAATTCAAGGAGGTAAAAGTTGCGTAATGAGGAAGTTCTTCAAGCTAGCGAGCAAAGTCTTGCTCATCAAAAAAGTATTTATGGCGATGAAGCAGAAACTGTAATTGCCGATGGCAGATATGGGTTTATCAGCGGACTACTCAAGGATGTTCTGAAAAAACCGCCCGTTGATAGAGTCACCGTCTCAGACAAAATTGATAAGGTGTTTGTCAACAGATGGGCCGGCATTCCCATATTTCTGAGCATAATGTACCTCGCGTTTCAATTTGTGTTTACACTATCCGTTCCCTTTATGGACTGGATCGATGCCGGATTTGGATGGTTGGGAGAGCAAGCTGCAACCATTGGCGGCTGGGGTGGCTCATTGCTTGCCGATGGCGTCATAGGTGGTCTTGGCTCGGTGCTTATCTTTGTCCCCCCGATATTCCTTCTGTTTATAGCCATATCAGTGCTAGAGGATTGTGGCTACATGGCCAGGGCTGCCTTCGTCATGGATCGAGTAATGCACAAAATAGGACTTCACGGCAGGTCCTTCATACCTATGATTCTAGGCTTTGGCTGCAACATCCCTGGTATTATGGCCTGCCGAACGATAGAGAATCGCAAAGATAGGCTCACCACTATTCTAATCAACCCTTTCATGTCCTGCGGTGCCAGGCTTCCCATCTTTATACTGCTGGCTGGCACATTCTTTACTGCCCATGCCGGACTGGTAGTGTTCACCATGTACATTATAGGGATAATAGTAGCTATCACCATGGCTCTGATATTCCGCAAAACCCTCTTCCGTGGGCAGGAGTCGGGTCATTTTGTAATGGAGCTACCACCTTATCGCGCACCTACCGTAAAGGGAGTCCTGCTTCATATGTGGGAGCGAGGCAGTGTTTTTCTGAAAAAGGCGGGGACCATCATTTTCGGCGTAGTAGTGCTTATCTGGCTGCTTGATTACACCGGTGTATTGGAGCCTATAGGAAGAGTCATCGCCCCCATATTTATACCTTGTGGCTTTGGCCAGTGGCAGGCAGCAGTAAGCCTCGTGTTTGGTCTTCTGGCTAAGGAAGTGGTGATTGGTGCTATGGGCACTTTTTTTGCCGCAGGAGAAGGACTCCTGGGTGGCGCACTAGCTACTCAGCTTGGCTGGACGCCACTAATCGCTTTTGCCTTTATGGTCTTCTGTCTGCTCTATGTTCCCTGCGTAGCTGCCCTTGGCGCCATTAGAGGAGAAACCAACTCCACATGGAAATGGCCTTTGTTCACTTTGGCATATACTACGGCAATAGCGTGGATTGTAGCCACACTTATCTTTCAGATAGGGAGCTTATTCTAATATGTTAAGATAATTATAGACATAGCGAAATTATGCGAGGGTGGAATCAGCTATTTTACCACCGCATAAGAATGGAGGCCTTTGTTATGAGATTTAAAGGCATTGGAAAGAAGATTAGGGACAAGGCTTACAAGCTGGCCGTGCTTGGTTGTAGTTATGATGGGGAGTGTGGGAAATGTGGAATTTGCCAGGAGCTTAGATCAAGGAGCAAGGGCAAGAGATAGAAAAAGACCGGAAATGCTTTTCCAAAAGTTAAAAAGAGGTAACAAACGAAATTTATACATGAAGGAAAATTTAGGAAAGCCGTATTATGGATATAGAATCAATAAATACATCACTGGTGTTCTGATCGGGCTTGGGATTGTAGGTATAGTGCTTGGGATCATCTTCGCCACATTGGCATATCCAACTTGGGTCCTGGTTTTATGCTGGGCCCTAGGTGCAATCCTGCTCATCTGGGGGATATTCTGGCCGCTCTCTATGGGCTTTGTGAACAACACCAGGAAAGTAGAACATCTGCAAAACAATTTCGCTGAGCAGTTACGGGCTGTTTAGGATAGCAGGGGAAAAGTGCTTGATGTAAGAACGAGGCGTGGTCGAATGGCAGTCGAAATAGCTAAGCGATTTCCCGAAGCCCAGGCTTTTGGCATAGATACTTGGACGAATAAATGGAAGCTCTGGGGAATGGCGAAAGCAGGCACTGAGAACCGCCATACTCTGTCCAAAAGTTCTATTTTTTATAGGGTTGATTAAACTACTATGGAAATTAACCTATCATTTGCCCTACTACTCACTACCTTAGCCGGGCTATCCACGGGGATAGGCAGCGCCATTGCCTTCTTCATACGGACTCCCAAATACTCCTATTTAGCATTTCTACTTGGCTTCTCTGCAGGTGTAATGGTATATATTTCCTTTACTGAACTGCTCGGGACGGCTATTGAGGATGTTGGCTTTGCCAGAGCCAACATAGCGTTTTTCGCTGGCATTGGCTTCATCGCATTGATAGATATATTTGTTCCTCATGAGTATGAGGAGGAACGCATGACAAATGCTTCTAAAACTATTGGTGAAAAAGGACAAGGAACAATATCAGGATTGCCTCCACAGCTTACAATTCCATCAAAGTCATTCCTCATGAGATCTGGCGTTCTTACTGCAATTGGTATCGCCATACATAACTTCCCCGAGGGTATGGTCACCTTCTGCAGCGCGGCTACAGGAAACGTTGCGCTCGGGATAACAATAGCTGTGGCTATTGCTATCCATAATGTCCCAGAGGGTATTGCGGTATCGGTGCCTATCTTTTATGCCACGGGCAATCGCCGCAAAGCTTTTGCTTACTCTTTTTTATCAGGGATAGCTGAACCTGTGGGTGCTCTTATCGGCTATGGAATTCTACTACCTTTCTTAACTCCAACTCTCTTGTCAAGCACGCTGGCTTTTGTAGCTGGTATAATGGTCTTCATAAGCTTAGACGAAATACTTCCCCTGGCTCACCGATACGGCAAGGAACATCTTGTAGCCACTGGGGTGGGAGCTGGTATGCTGGTCATGGCTATTAGCCTGTTCTTGCTGGGATAGACATGCGGACTAAGGCAATATTCCGTCTTCGAGCCAACAAGCTGAACTCGTTCAGATAGATGGGTGACACCTCAAGATGGAACAGGATTACCATGCCTGAGGTCGCTTCTGCGCTACCCCTGTAACTCTGGCTCACCACAATGGCACTCCTCTCGTCACTGCGAGGAGCTTTGCGACGAAGCAATCTAGAGCAAGGAATGAGATTGCTGCAATTCGCTCGCAGCAAAGATTGTCACGCCTTCGGCTAGCAATGACAAGGCAGGAGATCATATCTCGCTAAGGTGCTGGACGAGAACACTGCCTTGATGCAAAAGAGTGATTGCGTTATAATTATTAGGCATCGCTAACAATTATAAAAGTGGTGAACAATGATGAAACAAGGAATGCAAAGAGCACAGACCCCTAGCATGGAAGACTACCTTGAAGCGATAGCCAATCTTAGTGGAGAGAGAAAGGTAGTTAGGGTGAATCAGATTGGTCAGACTCTACAGGTAACGATGCCCAGTGTTACCTCGGCACTGAAGAAACTTTCTGATGAAGGACTGGTACAGCATGAGAAGTACGGCTATGTTGAGCTTACGCCTAAGGGCGAGGAGATAGCTAAGGAGACAATCCGTCGCCATAAGATACTGAGCCAATTCTTCACCCAAGCGCTAGGTGTTGACCAGAAAACGGCTGAAGAGGATGCTTGCAAGATAGAGCACATTATCAGCCTGGCGAGTCTGGAAAGATTAGTCAAATTCCTGGAATTCATGGAGGCGTGTCCACTTGGGGAAGCTAATTTCCCTAATAGGTATGGCTACTTTCTTGAGCATGGAAAGCTTCCTAAAGAATGTTTACAGAAGGGTTCGGGGAAAAGAAGTAATTAAGATATAAAATTGATATTTATAGGTTAAGCAAGTCTGACTGGAGTATTTGTATATTCACCAAGTTAATATATTTCAGAGATAGGGGATAAACTATGGCTATGTATCAAAGTGGGCCATCGACCTTGGCTCAGATGGAAATCGGGCAAACCGGCACTGTAATCAATCTCTTGGGAGGGCGAGGTTTTATACGAAGGTTAGATGCTTTAGGCATCAGACCAGGTAAAAAGATAATTAAGATAAGTTCTACTCTCTTTCGCGGGCCAGTCACTCTGAGAGTAGATGGCACCCAAATAGCCGTTGGCTTTGGTATGGCTAACAAGATAATAATCGAGGTGGATAAATATCTACCAGGGAACCCCATTAGAAGATAATGCAGATCTTACTCGTGGGGGATCCTAATGTTGGCAAAAGTGCCGTCTTTTCCCGTCTGACAGGAACGCGTATCATCGCCTCTAATTATCCCGGCACTACCGTAGAGTTCACCAAAGGATATTTGAAGCTGGGAGAAGTCCAAACTTCGGTTATAGATGTTCCTGGCACCTATACCCTTGAACCGACTTCCAAAGCAGAAGCGGTGGCTGTGGAGATGCTTAAAGACGGGGATTTAATTATAAATGTCGTTGATGCCACCAATCTAGAAAGAAACCTCAATCTAACCTTACAGTTGCTGGAGAGACAGACTCCAGTAATCATTGCTCTAAATATGTGGGATGATACTCACCACCGGGGCATAACTATCGATGTTGCCAAGTTAGAAGAACTCCTTGGAGTACCTGTTATCCCCACAGTAGGGATAACAGGGCAAGGAATAAAAGAATTAGTCAGGCGTCTTCCTGAAGCGAAAGTACCTGAAGCTATTCATTCCAGTTCTAGCAGCGATGAACGATGGGGAAAAGTCGGCAATATCGTTAGCCAAGTGCAATCGATAAGCC
>JAXHSX010000072.1:0-11117 GCA_034190625.1 Chloroflexota bacterium | reverse complement strand
AAGCTAAGGCACTCATAGATCGGACTTATTGTCTGTCGCTAGTCCATCGTGTTCCGTCAAGCGACACTAATCAACTTTCCGGACCTTATGTAGAGGGTTTAAGAAACAAAGTTGGGGGGACTATCACTGTTGCCCGCCGATCTGGAGCTACTTCAGCAGGACAGCAAATAAGTGATTTCTTCCGCCTCTGGCGTATCATCGAGGCTGGCGCAGCCATCGCCTATGCAGATGAAAAGGGCGATGTTAAAAATGATGAACGAGGATTACATGAAGCTCAGTCTGTAGGGAAAGCTGTGGTAAGGACAATTAAACTCACGCAAGCTACCACTAAGTAAATAGCTTAACAATATTCATATCTATCACTTAAAAAGTTAGACGTGGGATTATGGATATGGAGTCAACCATAAGAAACAAGGGCACACTCAGACAAGATTTCCAGCCTCCTGGATCATGAATATGGCGATGAGGTGATTCACAAAAATAACCTGGTAGTATTATAATAGGTTAGAAGAGTCGTTAAGGAGGTAGTATGAAAAAACAGAGTTGGGCAACTTTCATTGTTAGTATCATCGGGATAGGTACATACCTGTATCATCTCTGGATCGCTCCCCCTACAGCGATAGCCCTCTGGAGTATATCGACTGCCTGTGCTATCTATTGTATATACAGCGGGATAATCCACAGACACCTGATTACAGCCAGTGACCCTGATAGCGCTGAGATGAGAGGAATGTTGACTGCCTCAGTGCTTATGAGCTGCCTGATACTACTGGGAATAACTCTAAGCGCAATATTTTTGTTTCAGTAAAAGCTTGAGCATAAGATTTTAATATGAAATCTGCTATAAATGAACTTGAACAAAAGGGAAGAGCTGCAAAAGCAGCTTCGAGAAAGCTTGCTTTCCTTCCTACGGAAGTCAAAAACAAGGCCTTGCTCAATATCGCCGAAGCTCTTGTCGATAAACAAGATGAAATCCTGGCAGCCAACAAAATTGACCTTGATGAAGCTAAAGCTTCGGGGATGAGCGAGGCTATGCTTGACAGGCTTATGCTCTCACCAAGCCGTCTTGAGGGCATAGCTCAGGATGTTAGAACAGTAGCCGCCCTACCCGATCCCACGGGCGAGATGATCGAGATGCGCACTCTGCCCAATGGCTTGCAGATTGGCAAAAAGCGTGTCCCTTTGGGAGTTATCGGGGCTATATACGAGAGCCGTCCCAATGTCACCATAGATATATCGAGTTTATGCCTCAAAGCGGGCAATGCTGTCGTCCTTCGCGGTGGCAGAGAAGCCATAAATTCTAACTCTATATTGGCCAAAGTAGCTCAAGAGGCCTGTTACGAGTCTGGGGTGCCACAGGGTGCAATTCAGTTTATTGAATCTACAGAGCGGGCTTTGATCAATCATATGCTCCAGATGAGGGGAATCATCGACTTGACAATCCCCCGTGGTGGCGCTGGGTTGATAAAACTCGTCTCCGAAAACGCTACTATGCCGGTGCTCACAGGTGGAATAGGTGTTTGCCACACTTATGTAGATGAAAGTGCTGACCTCAGCAAAGCTGTGGCTATCGCCTACAATGCTAAAGTTCAGCGCCCCACGGTATGCAATGCACTGGACTGCCTTTTAGTGCACAGCCAAATTGCTCAAGCTTACTTGCCTGCCATTGCTAATGACTGGGCCAAGGCTGGGGTAGAAATGCACTGCGATGATCGAGCTATGACCATCTTAAAGACCGTTCCCACCTTAACACTGATCCCTGCAGTAGATGATGATTGGGGAAAGGAATTCCTGTCATTAAAAGCTGCTATCAAGGTAGTCGATTCTCTGGATGAAGCTCTGGAACACATCGAAAGATACGGCTCGGGCCACTCCGAAGCTATCATCACCGAGGACTACTCAGCAGCAATGCGCTTTCTCAATGAGGTAGACGCTGCCTGCGTCTATGCCAACGCCAGCACTCGCTTCACCGACGGAGCGCAGTTCGGCTTAGGCGCTGAAATAGGAATAAGCACCCAGAAATTCCATGCCCGCGGCCCTATGGCTCTCAAAGAGCTAACCAGCTATAAGTGGATTATTTTCGGCAATGGTCAAGTCAGACCTTAGCTCTTTCCGTCATCGCAAGTTGAACTTGTCGCTAATGGTAGTGGCAGAGGTGACCTGTTCCGAAGCTTCGGAAGTCTGTGGTGAATCCTCTTCGTTGAACTCAGGTGACAAACACCTGCATGGATATGCATTCTGAGTTTCCTTTGATATTCTTTTGTTGAAAACCGAGGAGAAGAAGGTGAAGCGATCTCACATAACATGTCCAATAGTCTGCTTGATTGTAGCCATTCTGGCTGTACCACTCATCGCCTACAGCGATGGCACACCCACCTCAAAAGATGGATTACTACTACCCCCTTCTCCGTCTAAGTTACTCTTGACCATTGGCAAGATAGGTTTTCCTCAGCAGCGGGATTTGGATCACACGATTCGCCTGTCAAATCTAGGTTCTGCAGAAGATAATCCTCCTGTAACTACAGCATTGAGCTCCATTATGGACCGGCTGGTAATAGTGTATGGTTTCGAGGACGGTGAATGGAATTGGTACAATCCTGACTGGCCACCTGACTTGAATACGCTCGCTACTCTATATATAAGCAGAGGCTACTGGGTCAACATGACTGAAGATTGCAGCTTGACTTATGGAGCTAACAACTATCAGCTTGACGAGGGTTGGAATGTGATTGGCTGGCGGGGATACCAGGAGTGCGCTGACGATAACCAGGATGTGGCTACAGGACTAGCTTCCATTATCGACAAGTTAGAGGTAGCTTGTGGTTTCAATAACGGAGAATTGACCTGGTACAGTCCTTTTTATCCGGTCGAGATGAATACACTAACTACGCTGTGTGTAGGCAGTGGCTACTGGATTACAGTAAGTGAGGATTGTATCCTGACCTACGGAGATAGCACTTTTCAACTTGACGAAGGTCGCAATCTCATTGGCTGGGTTGGGAGTTCGGACACACCCACCGTCAGAGATTACCGGCAGGATATGCGTAATTTTGTCCAGAGTATTAGTGTCTACGCCAAGGAAACTAACCCTGACTTTATCATCATTCCCCAAAATGGACACACGCTGCTGACAGAGGATGGGGAATCCAATGGACTGTTGTCACAAGCATTCCTTAGAGCAATCGACGGAGTTGGTCGGGAGAATCTATTCTATGGATATAATGGCGATGATATGCGCACCCCAGTATCCGTGCAACGCCGCATGATTTCTTTCATGGATATCGCCGAGACCAATGGCATTGAGGTTTTAGTTATTGATTATTGCTCGACTTGCTCCTTTGTAGATAATTCCTATCGCCAGAACGCTATAAGGGGCTATGTGTCGTTTGCCGCCGATCACCGAGAGCTAGACAATATTCCAGCATATCCGCCAAATCCTTACAATGTCAATGATTCCAATGTCACATCGCTGGCAGAAGCAAAGAACTTTCTGTATTTAATCAACCCAGGCCTATTCCCCAATCGTCGCGCCTTTTTAAATGCTATCAGGAAAACAGATTACGACATCATCTTTGTCGACCTATTTTACGACGACCTCACGCTGACTGCCAGCGAAGTCGCGTCGTTAAAGATTAAAGCCAACGGGGGTTCTCGTTTAGTAATTGCCTACATGAGCATCGGCGAGGCAGAAGATTATCGGTATTATTGGCAGAGAGAATGGGAAACAACCCCACCTTCATGGTTAACGGAGGAGAATCCCCAATGGCTCGGTAACTACAAGGTCCGATACTGGGATGCTGCGTGGCAAGACATTATCTATGGGAATCGTAATTCATATTTGGGGAAGGTCCTCGATGCAGGATTTGATGGCGTGTATCTCGACATTATTGACGCATTCGAGTATTATGAGGATCGGTAAATCAGGATGCCACATAAAGATTGAGGATAGCCTAACCAGGCAAACAAGTTAAAATAAACCATTTGTGCTGAATTTCGTTGCCAAATTCTGCCTAACGAAATCGGGATTGCCAAAGTTACTTGGGTAAAGTTAGACATAGCTGTAAATCCGTATTAGATGATTTGGTACGTCATTTGCTTCACAATACCTAGCAATGAAGAAAATCTATGGTTAAGACAAAGCTCTTAGGGTTTCTTTCTGGATTCTGAATAGTTTGCCTATCCCTTGCTGGGCTAATGAAAAGAGTGAATCAGCAGCTTCTTTGGAGAAAGGTCTCCCTTCGGCAGTTCCCTGAATTTCCACAAACTCACTCTTGTCCGTCATAACTACATTAAAGTCAACTTCAGCTCTATAATCTTCTTCATAACAGAGATCAAGAAGTATTTCACCGTCTACAATGCCAGCGCTGACGGCGGCTATCATTTTATTGAGCGGCATGAATGGCAGGATACCTTGCTTCCTTAGATTATGGAAAGCTTGATATAAGGCAACGTAGCCGCCAGTGATAGCTGCTGTCCTGGTACCACCGTCAGCTTGAAGCACATCGCAATCTATAATAAAAGTCCTCTCCCCCAAGGCAGACAAATTGACCGCTGCCCTTAAGCTACGACCAATAATTCGCTGAATTTCCTCGCTTCTTCCTCTTGATCTATCCCGTGGTGTGCGAGTGAGCGTGGAACGAGGCAACATGGCATACTCGGCGGTAACCCAACCACTACCACCACCTTTGAGAAACTTGGGCACCCTTTCTTCCATGCTGACAGAACACAGGATTCTCGTCTTGCCCTGTTCAATCAAAACGGAGCCCTCGGCAAAACCTTGATAACCCAGCGTTATGTGCACAGGACGAAGGTCGTTGTTAGCCCGGTTGTCTACTCTTGCCATAAAGAAGATTCCTTGATATAGTAAACGAATTGAGCTAAGATGTAAAATCAAACTTGGGAGGAACGCCAAATAATGAATAA
Organism: Chloroflexota bacterium; assembly: GCA_034190625.1. GTDB lineage: Bacteria > Chloroflexota > Dehalococcoidia > GIF9 > AB-539-J10 > CG2-30-46-9. The sequence goes on along the minus strand of JAXHSX010000072.1, from coordinate 6,194 downwards.
ATTTAAATTAGCTTGTGCGATACTTTGTCTTACCTTGTGTCTGGCAATATTCAGCGGGTTAACAAATCAGCAGACAGCCATGGCTCAAGATGGAGAAACCCCTCAACCTGAAGAAAAAATCGAGCTCGGTACTAAATACCCAGTATTATCGGGCGCAGCCGATACAACTTTCGAATTTGAAGTTGAATTAAAATATACAGGTGTGGATAAAGAAAATGTCTTTGAGCTCAGAGTTAAAGGACCGTCTGGATGGGCAACTGTTATTCAGCAATCTGCCTATGAGACGAAACAAATATCTTCTATCGAGCTTGAGCCGCTAGGATATCCTGAGACTATCGTAGTAATGGCTATGGCACCATTTTGGTTATACCCGGAGCCCAAAGATTACACCATAACGTTTGAAGCTGTTGAAGCCGAAACAGGTAATCCCAAGAATAGCCTGGAGCTTACTGCCAGAATCACCGCTAGATATGATTTCTCTGCTGAGACAATAGATGGACGACTCAACATGAAATCCCAAGCTGGCGAGGAGGGTTACCTTCCCATCGTCATAACCAATACCGGGACTGCCACTCTAGATAAAATTACCTTCTCTTCAACTAAGCCAGAGGGATGGAGCATAACCTTTAAACCGGACAAGATAGAGGCGCTAGCTCCAGGTGCAGAACAAGAAATTGAAGTTGCCATAAAGCCATCGTCTAATACCATAGCTGGCGATTACATGACCACCCTGAGATTTAATAGCGAACCAGCACCTTCAAGCCAGCCACCCGAATTAGATATCAGAGTAACAGTAACCACATCAACTAAGTGGGGCTGGATAGGCGCGGGTATCGTAGTTGCTGTAATAGCTGGACTGGTAGTAACGTTCACTCGATTAGGTAGAAGGTAATAGATGCCACAAGCTGTTATTGAGACCACCAATCTAACCAAGAAATATGATGCTTTTACTGCTGTTGAGGGACTAAACCTACGTATAGAGGAAGGTGAGATCTTCGGCTTTCTCGGTCCTAATGGCGCAGGCAAAACAACAACCATACTAATGCTTCTCGGGCTGACAGAACCTTTTTCAGGAACAGCGCAAGTTTGTGGGTATAATCCAACTAGAGAACCCCTTAAAGTAAAACGTATCGTTGGCTATCTACCAGAGAAGGTTGGTTTTTATGAAGATTTGACCGCAAGTCAAAACTTGAAATACACTGCTGAGCTAAATCGTCTGGACATGAAGGAAGCCGAACCAAGAATTGCTGATCTTTTAGCTACAGTGGGATTATCTGAGGTAGCTGACCATGAAGTGAGGACATTCTCCCGGGGGATGAAGCAGAGGTTAGGCGTAGCTGATATATTAATCAAAGAACCCAAGCTAGCTTTCCTCGATGAACCCACCTCAAGCATAGACCCCGCAGGCATTGATGATATCCTTAATATCATAGCAAAAATGGCCAAGCGGGGAATAACGATTATTTTTTGCTCCCATCAGTTGCCCCAAGTACAAAAAATATGCACTCGCGTGGGTATATTAGCCAAAGGGCACCTCGTAGCCGATGGCCCCATAGACCGCCTGGGAAGACAAACTTCAGGTGGTGGACGATACCGCATTGAAGTTCAAATAGGCCAGCCCAGTTATAAGCTTATTGAGTTTTTAAAGGGTATTAAAGGTGTAGTGGATGTGACAGGCTCGCTTGACTCATTACTTGTTACCTGTGATACAGACTTAAGGTCACAGATAGCGAAAACAATAATTGATTCGGGAAGCTCTCTACTGGGTATGAAAATCGAGGAATATAGCCTGGATAAGATTTATAAGAAGTACTTCCGTGAGGACTGAATTATGTATGCCGTTTTTCGTAAAGAGCTAGCCGATCACCTTAATAGCAAAAGATTTGTAATCCTCTTTATTCTGGCATTACTGGCGGCAATACTTGCTATTTACGTAGCTACCCAAAATATAAGGAGTGTAGTAACTGCCGACACCGAATTCGTCTTTCTTAAAATTTTCACCATTTCTGGAGAAACATTACCTTCCTTTCTTTTCTTTATTTCACTTTTTATCCCCATTATAGCTATAGCTCTCGGTTTTGATACCATAAGTAGCGAACGAGTTAGTGGCAACTTGAGTCGCCTTCTCTCGCAGCCAATCTATCGAGATGCAGTGATCAATGGCAAGTTTCTCGCTGGCTTGGCAGTCTTAGCAATCATTATAGTGAGTCTGGTTGCCATTGTAAGCGGCTTGGGACTTCGAATTATCGGTGTGCCACCAAATTCAGAAGAGGTTCTGCGGTTGATAGTCTTCGTTGTAATAAGCATAATCTACGGGGCTTTTTGGATGGCTTTGTCTGTTCTCTTCTCCGTTTTCTTTAACCGAGGAGCTACTGCTATGCTTTCGTCAATAGGTCTATGGATTTTCTTTGCCTTCTTCATGTCCATGATCGCCGGCGCTATAGCCAATGTCCGGGTGCCAGTTGACTCGAACTCCACCGTGGAAATGATAGTTCAAAACGCTCAAATTGCAGGAGGCATTGCACGTATTTCCCCAAGCACCCTCTATGGAGAGGCTATCACTGCCTTGCTTGTGCCCGAATTGGGCAGTCTCAATCCGGTAATGATGTGGATAGCTATCCAGACCGCAGGAAGGATGCTGACCCCACTTCCCTTCGGGCAAAGTCTTTTACTTGTCTGGCCCCAATTAGTAAGCATTATAGCTATAGCAGCAATATGCTTCGCTGTCTCTTACATAAGATTCATGAGAGAGGAGATAAGAGCAACTTGAGGAGCGGAAATAGAAATACTCCACTAATGAAATAGCTGGAAGCTTATTGGGGTGACCCGATTTGTTTGAGCTATGAAAGCACTAGATGACTTCCTTAGACCGTGGTGGCAATCACTGGAGAATCCGCGAGGAGCTCAAGAAGCTCTATTGCATAGGTTGCTGTCGGGATACGAGCAAACAAGGTATGGAATAGAACACAGCGCCGATAATATTTCTTCAATTGAGCATTTTAGAGCTTCCTTTCCAATTGTCACCTACCAAGATTTGAAACCCATCCTCAATAAGGTAATGGCGGGAGATTTCGAGGCACTGCTCCCCAATCCTCCTATAGACTGGGCAATGACCCGAGGCACCACTGGAGAATCCAAGTACATTCCCATAACCGCAACTGATTTAGCGCAACGAGTTACTTGTAGCCCTCGCGCTCTTCTAAACTACGTTCACCGCAGCCAGAGGTATGATACACTTAATGGTTGGGACATGAATCTGAACTTTCCCTCAGTAGTAGGCAAGAAAGCCACGGATACTGGGGAAATCACCTACGGATATAGCTCCGGCATCTATGCCAAGCATAGCGCCATGAGTGCAAAGCTTAAGTTGGTGCCTGAGCAGGATGAGATTGATGCTCTGGGTGGAGGTATTACAAGCAGGGACTGGGAGAATAGATTTGACCTAGCCTATGAGCGAGCAAAGGATAAGAATGTCACCATGGCTATCGGAGTTGTCCAGACCATGCTTCAGTTTGCCAGCTATCTTAAGAAACGGAAGGGAGTTTATCCCAAAGACCTGTGGAACATTGATGTTTTGGTCTGTACCAGCCTTCCCGACATACACACCAAGCACAAGACGAGCCTACGAGGGCTGTACGGCAACGCTTCAATTGCTGAGATGTATGCAGCTACTGAAGGGCTCTATGCCCAACAGCTTGATGAACAACCTTATGTTGTTCCCAACTACGACACCTATTTCTTCGAGGTGGAAACCGGCGGGAAGGTCAAGATGCTCCACGAACTGAGACCAGGGCAATATGGCAACGTCATCATTTCGTCCTGCCTTCTTCCCAGATACAAGATAGGCGACCTCATCCGCTGTATGGATACAGGCTACTACTGCGTCATAGGGAGAGACAAACGCTTCACTTTTACCAAACACCTGCTTGGCAGGCTGCTGGACTTCTAGCTCATAGTAGCCTGCATAAGTTATTACAAAGTTCCTCTCCCTTGAAGGGAGAGGATTACGGTGAGGGTGAATTTCCCTCTCTAGCTTCCTCCCCTAGTGAGAGGAAGCTAGAGGGAGGTTTTGCGATTAACTATAATGACTATGTGCCTAACTCCCTGGTTTCCTGGCTCTGTAAACGAAATAGACTATAATACCTATGCCCACCACAGCTAGGACCGCAGGCCAGAAGGTTTGCATACCGTAGATGAAGCTGAGGCCAACCACAATCAGTATTGCCCCAAGAATTATCCTGCCAAACATCGGCCTTCGGTGTACAGGTGTGGCGTAGCGAATCAGGCGATCTATGATAAAGATTGCGCCCAGTCCAATGATGAACCACTCCCACCATTCCCCCGAGACTATGATTGCCTGCGATCTAAGGCCCCACAGGGTAGCAGCCCATACGATGAGTAAGCCAAGAAAGACACCCGCCATGGGATCTCTACGGTATTTCTCTCCTTTCTCATCATGATGCCCCTTTTCATCTCGCCTCCCGCGCTCTGCAGGACGCCCCTTTTCGTCATGCCCCTTTTCATCTCGGTCTTTTTCAGCACGTCTCTTCTCGTCACGTCGCATTGCATCTCTTTCACTTCTCTCTTCTTTTTCCTCTGGCATTTCGCACCTCCTCTTGTAATTGAACGTTTACACATAGACTCACCAGGATAATTTTATCCGAAGACGTGAACAATTTGTTTAGCCGTGTATTTCAGCATATGTCGCCATACCCTCCTCTTCCATCTGTTTCTTGATGCTAGCCCCTTTATTATCTTTATAGGATCCAAATAATAATACTTGAAGCAGTCATGATACAAGGACATCAGCTGCTTCCGTGATAGATATTCGGTAGACATAATAGCATTACTCATATTATAAAGGGAGTAGTCAAGTGTCTCCAGCCAGCCATTGGCTTTCGCCTCTTCATAAACATCACTCCCCGGGAACGGCGTAAACATGGTAAAGATGGGGAAAGCTGGATCAAGCCATTTCATGCAGCGAAGTTTGTGGGCAATGGAATTGGCACTATCACACCTGGTGCCGATGATTTGTAATCCCTGCGCTACTATGTCGTGTTTCTGCAACAAGTCAATAGCTTCTTTTATTTGCTCCATGGTCAGGTTTTTATTAAATGTCTCCAGCTCCTTATTGGTCGATGATTCTACACCGATCTGAGCCATTAGATTCCCAGACTGCCTCATCTGGGGCAGCAAATCCTTGTACTTTATGACCAAATCAGCGCGCCCTTGATAATACCAGGAAATATCAAGCTTCCGTGCCATTATCTCCGAGCATATTCCCCGGATATGCTCGGCATCCACGTTGAAACAATCATCACCAAACCAGAAACACTCCCTGCCATGCTTTTTGTGCATCAATTCCATCTCATCGACTATCTTCTTTGGGTCTCTGGGCCTCCATTTCTCTCCCCAGAATCTCCACTCGGAGCAAAATGTGCATTTATGAGGACAACCCCGACTGGATAGAATTGTGGCAAACTTGCCAAAAACGGTGAAGTAATACTTCTCCATGGGTAAAAGATGATATGCTGGCAAGGGTAGCTCATCCACATCAACCAACGGTTGCGGAGGTGTCAAAACAATTTCCTGACCATCACGAAAAGCGATTCCTTTGACCTGCGACAGGTCGCCACTATTCTCACAACACCGTATCAATTCCAACAACGTTTGTTCGCCCTCGCCTCTGGCAACAACATCGATTTCGGGGCATTGGCATAAAGTTTCTTCGGCAGTAAAGGTCACGTGTGGGCCACCCAGCACGGTTACGATGTCCGGACTAATCTTCTTGGCAGTTTCCATCGCACGAAGCGCCTCGTAGAAGAAGGGAGTCATAGCCGTAGCCCCAACGATGTCGGGCTGAGAACGTTCAATGGCTTCCCCTAACGCAGACCAGCCTATTTCCGAGGCATTACAATCAATGATAGCTACTTCGTTACCCGCTGCTTCCAGCACGGCTGCCAACTGAGCCAGTCCCAGTGGGGGCGAAACACAACGCCCCATTATATCCCACGTCTTCCTTGGAGGCTCAATCAGCAACACCTTCATAATTACCTATCCTTTTGTTAAGACGATACACCGTTCGGCTTAGCAACTGAATTATCAAGCCAGCTAGACTCGAAGTATGATGCCAGATAAAAAATGATGTTGACAATAAAAGAGAGTACTTTCTAACGCAAATGCCCCCAGTTAAT
>JAXHSX010000071.1:0-9229 GCA_034190625.1 Chloroflexota bacterium | reverse complement strand
CTCTAGCTCCCTCCCGCCAGGGGAGGGAGAATTATAAGGAATTTTACAACTAACTATATATATTGAATGATAAAATATAATTGTGTCAACAAAGCAAAGTTACTACATAATGCTAAGCCAAGGAGTTTATTCATATTCTAATCAATACCGCGCGATAGCTACTATCAAGGAGACACAGCCATGCTGGTAATCTCTTGCTTCTATGAAATTGTCAAAGCTACTCTATTAGACATATAATCGAAATGCGTTCATGGCAATAAATTGGCGTTTTTTGGGAACAGACATGATGAGTAAACATAAACGGCATTCGGTGTTACTCCTTGGCCTGGCTCTTCTACTGGCTAGCTCGCTTATGGCTTGTGCAGAGCCAGTGCCTTCATCGCTTCCTGCTATCACAGTTGGCCCCGCAAACATTAGCTTCGAGGCTCAACAAGGCAGGACTAACCTGGCAAGCCAAACGTTGAGCGTATGGAACTCTGGCGGTGGGACACTAACTTGGGCTGCGAGTGATAATGCCGATTGGCTTATATTAAGCCCTAGTAATGGCAGCTCAACAGGTGAGATAGACAACATAAGCATTGCAGTAGATATGTCTGGAATAGATGCTGGCAGCTATGCTGCAATCGTCACCATATCCGCTTCAGGAGCTACTAATACTCCCCAGACAATAATAGTGAACCTGACCATCAATCCATCGGCGGGTGAAGAAGAGGAAGTAATCGATGCATTAGACACCAACAGGCTTTTAGACATCGGCTACAACTATCCTGAGAAAGTAGTTATAGTCGAAGGAGTTATAGTCAGAACCTACTATGCCGAGAAATCTAAGGGACAGCCAACTTTCCTCGGCTTTCATGACTCGTATCAGGGATTCTTTACATGTATAATTTGGCAGGAAGATAAGCAGACCGGCGAGCGTATAAGGGACAAATTCATACAGGCATTCCCACCTAACCCTGAAACCTGTTTCATGAGTAAGAAAGTAAAGGTAACGGGTAAAATTGAAATCTACAAGGGAACACCAGAAATTATCTTGTACGACCCATCACAGATTCGGATTGTGGAATAAACGGCGGTTAGCAATTGCCCTCGCCGTTAGTCTAGCTCTATTAGCACCAAGCTGTGGTAGTGTTGATGAGAATGCAGCACTTGCTACTCGCATTATCGATGGGGACACGATAGAGATCGAAGGTGGGTACCGTGTGAGGTATACTGGCATCGATACTCCTGAGAAAGGCGAATCTTATTATTGGGAAGCGCTCCAGGCTAATCGCAATCTGGTTGAGGATAGAAAGGTTCGACTGGAGAAAGATGTTGAAGATAAAGATGAATACGGCCGCCTGCTTAGATATGTGTGGTTTGATAATATCATGGTCAACGCCGAACTTGTTAGACTTGGCTATGCCTATTCTTATTCTTATCCGCCAAATGTCAGATACCAGACGTATTTCCTTCAGATGGAGAAGGAAGCACGGGATCATAAACGGGGATTGTGGAGTGGTTAAGTCCCTAGGACGCTGGCTCACAGAGTTTTGGAGATTTAACTGAACGGTCATCTGGGATTCTCACCGATCAATAGTTGACAGTTACTGTTTTTTCGAGAACATTATGTTGAATGATACAATAATGACTGTGTCAATAAAGCTGATAGCCAAGAAAGGCTCCACTTTTCATGATTTCCCTTACTCCAGCCCAGAGCGGAAATGCTTCCATTGCTGGATTATCAATGTCACACCACCAGGACCAAATCAGTGCCTGCATAATTGCATTTATTGCTACGCCAGGGAAGCTATCTACTCCAACTACTCGGAGTATGCCCTGATTTACAATAATCTGCCTGAATTAGTAGAGAAAGACCTCAAAAAGCTAACTTTGTGCCCGCCAATTTCCTTGTCTAACGTCTCTGACCCCTGCCAGGATATACCCGAATTGAGAGAAGAGGTTAAAAGATTAATAAAGCTTCTTATGGACTACGGAGTTTCCTTTTTCATCACCACCAAAGGCAACCCATCCTTTCTTCTGGAACTGCCGGGTTTCGTTGGCTACAAGCCTAAGCTTATAGCCGTAACCGTTGAAGGAACTCCCGAAATACTCGAACTTCTCTCGCCCGGAGCACCATCGTTTGATGCCAGAATAGCTGCTGTCTGCAAGCTATCCAGCATAGGTATAAACACTGTTATTCGCCTTGACCCCGTTTTCATCCATGTGTTTCAAATTCTTTACGACGATACTTGGTTTGATAGAATAGCTGAGTTAGTTGATGTCTTCGCTGGGAGTGGAGCCAAGCACATCATCGTCAGCACAGGCAGACTATCCAAAAAACGCTCTCAACTTGCTGACTGTGAGGGCGCAAGCACGTGGCAACGAATATACCAGGTTATTTGCAATCAATCGCCATTAGTGGCAGAAAAATTTAAACGAGAATATATCTATGAAGCACATTGGTCAGGGGGGGGCTATCGCCTGCGTAGGGATTTGAGGCTTAGTTTTCACCATAAACTAAGGGAATTAGTAGAAGCTAAAGGAATGACCTATGCTACCTGTCAGGAGCTCTCTACCGAGGAAAGTGATTCCAGTGGCATTCCTCACTGCGAGAGCTTGCCGCTCCCCTTTGCCCGAAAGCAAGATGATGGCAAATTCAAACCTATTCCAGGCTGCACCGCTAACTGCCACGTTTCCTGCCGAGGAGTGTCTAACCCACCTTGCAACCAGGCGGAATTGATAAACTGCGAGCCATTAAGGTTCTCGAGACTATGCTTTAAATCTAATCAAGCCCCTTTGCCGAATCAACAATAAATGGCGCGCTACTCGTATCTTATTTAATCTCTCCCGTCAAGGGAGAGTTGGGTGAAGATCTTTAAGACACGTTATAAATTAGCTGCTCCAAGGTTGTATCTCCAGTTTGCAGCGGATAGTATTTGAGCACTGCACCATACTTCGGGTCTGGCCCTATTTCCACCATGGTGCTTCTCACTGCATTCCTTATAGCAGCCTTTTCCCCGCATAATTGTTCTACTAAATATGGAGTGGCTTCATCCACATAATTCAAGTCTACGGTAGCATTCCAGCCGAGGTAAGCTGAAGCACCTTTATCGATAAAGGCTTGAGCCAAATCCTCAAGGTGGAGGCAGGAGCAACCCATCATTATGATAACCGTATTATCAAATTCTCCTTCCATGCTCCGGGCGATAAACTTATCTCCAATGCCGAAAACCCAGGAATGATTTTCATCAATCCTGGCTTTGGCTAGCTGGTCGGTCAACTGTTCGGTAACATGTTTCGTTTCATTGTACAGCTCATTGGTAAACAAGCAGGTTCTTTTAATAGTCTGGCCCTTACTGTCCAGCAAGCCGGCGTGAGTACGGAAGATAATTAGCTTATAGCCGTGACCCGGCAATTCTCTATAAAGGTCAACGGTAACTACATCACCCTGGTAAATATCGACCTCGAAGCCGTAATCCCTAAGTTGTTGCGTCATCCGGCCGATATAGGTCTCGTTTGGCTGAAGGCTATAAAGCTGGTCAACTATGGCTGCCTTGAGTCGCTCGGAGCTGTTTGATCCAGCCGGCTCGGTTGTGGGAAAGGTACGGACTATGGCAACGATAGCGACGATCCCGAGGACGATAGCCAGCCATAGAAACCAGGGCAAGCCTTTTTTAGGAGACCTTACTCGAGGCGGCTTATTAGTTCCGTGTTTAGCCAATATTTAGCTCCGAATTTTGTGAATCATCTAAACCCTTCGCTTCGCTCAGAGCTTCGGCTCAGGTGGTGAAATAAACAAACTCAATTACACGATTCTCTTTCGTCTCAGAGACAACGCCCTAGCGGCTAACTAGCTCGACTATGGTGACGCCGTAATCCCCTTCTCCATAGCCGCCAAGACGGAAAGATTTGACTAAAGGATGCTCGGCTAGCACTTCATGTATGGCATATCGCAATGTTCCCATTCCTTTACCGTGAACAATGCGCACAAAGGGCAAACCTGCCATAAAGGCATCGTTAAGATATTGATCAAGCCGAAATAAAGCGTCATCCACTGTAAGACGTCTTATTCGTAATTCTCTATCTACTTCTTTCATTGTGGCTTATTTAGCGCTCAGGGTGACAACTAAACATTCTCTTTCATGATGACCTGATAAACTCCAGTTGAAGGATTTCTTTGGTAGCCCCAGTTACCTTAACTTTATCATCAATGCGGTAGCCCACCACCCAGATGATTTGCCCAGGGGAGAAAACGATGGGAATGCGCTCTCGCCAGGAAAGAGGAATTTTGGCATCTATCATGAAGGCTTGCAACTTCTTAGGCATACTCATACCTAAAGGCTGAAACTTATCGCCAGGCTGACGTCGGCGAACAAGCAGTTCAGTCCCCGTTCGATGCAGATCGAATTCCGCAACAAAGCCTCTGCCTTTTTCACCCTCAACCTTCCCTCTCCCTTGAAGGGAGAGGGTTTGGGTAAGTGTCTCGACAATACTGGCCAACACTCGCCAGCCGGGTAAAATCGTCTCTCCCGGCACTTCGAGAGGGATTGCTTCGCCTTCGGCTCGCAATGATAATGGTGGAGGAAAAGGGCATTGTGAAAGGTCCTTCGCTTTGCTCGGGACAAGGTTCTGGCCTTTTGTGATGGCGACATTACTATATTCACCCCAGCAAATAAGCCCGTGAGGCAAAGAAATCCTCTTACCCACAGGTTTTCTCAGCAGGCTTCTTACCGCTTCAATATGATTTGCCTCGACATCTCTGATGTCTCCTAAAATCCGGGCAATAGCTAGCCTGATTAGCTGCCTTTGCAAAGCTATAGGCAAAAGCCCAATTTTTTCCCTATCCAGATAGACAACATTGTTTTCCTGCCCAGCCACTTCATTCCATAATCCGAAAGCCTGCTCCTCAATAAAAATGCTATCATCCCTGGCAATCTCAGCAAGACGTAGTAGAGCTTCATCGAAATTGGGATTATACTTTCTCAACAGAGGCAGTAGTTCAAGGCGAAGTCGATTTCGTAAAAATGAGAGCGACAGATTGGATGAATCGGTCCGTGGACCTAATTCAAGTTCCTGACAGTAGTTCAGTGTCTCTTCTCTAGTGATGTCAAGAAGAGGTCTTATCACCTTGATCTGATTGCTGGGCAATAGTCCGCTGCCTCCGGGTGGGATAGGCGAGCACGGCTCAAGGCCACGAAGCCCTGAAGTTCCTGTCCCTCTCAATATATGCATTAAAACGGTTTCCGCTTGGTCATTCCGGGTGTGACCTATAGCTATGCGTCTAGCGCCTGCTTTTTCCGCCACTTGTGTGAAAAAGGCATAACGCAATTCCCGAGCTGCCTCCTCAAGCGAGCATCTTCTCTTGGTTTTGTGAGCAACTACATCTTGCCTATCAATTGTAATGGGAAGCGAGGAAGAATTAGCTAACTCAAACACATACCTGGCATCCGCCTCAGATTCAGCACCTCTAAGTCCATGATTTAGATGCGCCACATGAATCTTTATGCCAAGCTCCTTTCGGTATTTCTGCAAGAAGCAAAGTAAGCATACGGAATCAGCTCCACCAGATACGCCAACAATGATTGTTTCCTGAGGCGGAAGCAGGTTATGCTGATTAACAAAGTCTATTACTCTCGACTCAATTTGAGTCATCTAACTGTAAACTATCTATCCGAGTCAATCCTGGTCTTTATAAGCTGAATTCCTCTTCTTCGATGATAACTGTTATTCTATCATTCCGGTACTGGTGTTCAATTCTTTGATTTCGGTTACGTTGTTCATTTTATGATTTAACCTTTATTCGCTGACTCAAAGGTCACTTCATGACTCAAGGAATGTCTCCACTACTTCCGAGAAGGTCTTTGGGTTGTCCAATTGGGGCAGATGGCCAGCATCAGGTATAATAATTAACTTCGAATTCCTAATATGGTTGTTAAGAGCCTTTTCTTTATCCCGGAGTATGTCCTTCTCACCAAAAATCAGCAGTGTCTCGGCCTCGACTTTTTTAAGTACAGGTACAATATCAAAATTGGTCATAGCGGTGCGGCACTTCCATGCCCACATACCAGCCTTGGCACGATCCTCGTTGACCTTAGTTTGCAATTCAGGGCTGATGTGGACGTAATACTGGCTTAGATCTTCCAAGCTAAAAGGTAGGGGAATACCCCTGTCATCGTAACTGGCCTTAGTCGCGGCCATCGCATCTTCCCGTTCTTGCTCAGTTTCGCGGCAGGGGCAGCCAACGAGGATCAATTTTTCCAATATAGTGGGTTCGGTAACTGCAACTACCGCAGCGAAGATAGCGCCCACGGAATTACCTATTAGCGTTGCCTTAATAATGCCCTTGGCTCTCATAAAATCGATTACACCTTGGGCATAGTCTTCAATGGTGTAATCCCGACAGGGCTTATCTGAATCTCCTTCTCCCATTGTATCGAGAGCATAGACAGTGTGCTTCTGAGCCAGTGGCTCAAGCACTTTGGCCCAAGACCATACTGAGCTTGCCAAACTGTGCAGCAACACTATTGGGGAACCTTCTCCAAGCAAGAGGTAGTGCATCTTGCCGTCTGGAAGCTCTATTTTAGAATCTTGGATATTGGTACTCCTATCTAGCATCAAGTCTACCTGTGACTAATGTATTTATAATAATAGCAAATTAATATATCAATTTGGCGGGCCTGTCTCTGCAGGTTGGGAAGAATTCTCCTCGTGATACTTAATAAATCGGCTCAAAGCGCGGGCGGCACGTCCCACTGTGGGATAAACTGGTATACCAGCGTCGATAAGAATTTGCTGCAGCTCAAAACCTAACTGCAACTGATCAGGCATGCCGCCAGGTAATAATGCCACAACTACCGGTTTACGAGATTTTATCTTGAAATCTTTAATGGCTTCTATTTGACCTCTAATCACCTCATCTCCTATATCCATAAAAGCGGAAAACGCAGGTATATAGATAAGTAAACAATCGACCTCGTCGTAGTTAGCCACTATTTCGAGAGTTCGGGAGAAAAGTGATGGATCCCAGATTACATAGGGTGAAGAGTCTATGGGATTACGCACGCTTGTGCCTGCTTTCGGTGTAAATTCATGCAGTCTTTCCCTGATTTCGGGTGGGAAAGATGGTAGTGAAAGACCAGCGCGCTCACAATCATCAGCAGATTGGACGCTTTTGCCTCCACCAATGCCTGTAAGGCCTACCCTTCTTCCACGCGGTGGTTTTAAATAGGAAAATGTGAGCATAAGGTCTATCATATCATCTAAGTCATCGACTAGCATCGCTCCCGTCTGTTGGCAAATAGCTTGCCAAACTTGCTCACTTCCAGCAAGAGAGCCGGTATGTGAAGCGACTGCACGAGTTCCTGCCTCGGTTCGTCCACCTTTGAGTATCAGCGTCGGTTTAATCCGTGCAACTCCCTCCAATGCTTTAAAAAATCGCTCACCTTCCTTCACTCCTTCAATGTAGGCACCAATTATCTTAGTTTGATTATCCTGGGCAAAGTATTTGAGCAACTCACTCTCGTTAAGGTCGCAGGCATTTCCATAGCTAACCCCCTTACTATAATGGATACCCCGAACATTACCCATTTCCATTAACTCTCTAGAGTTACCACCACTCTGGCAGAAAAAACCAACCTCACCACTTTGTCCCAAGTGGGGGATAGCGCTGGGGAAAGTTAACCTTTGACTGGGACAATAAATTCCAAGACAGTTAGGTCCTATAAGTCGTATCCCACCACGATGAGCAATGTCCACCAGTTTTTGTTCTAATTCCTTTCCTTCTTCTTCGCCGGTCTCGCTGAATCCCGAAGTAAAGAAATGAACTGTCTTTACCTTTTTCTTAATACAATCTTCTACAAGCTGTGGAGTAAAGGGGGCAGGGATACAGCAGATTACATGGTCAATCGGTCCGGGAATATCCAAGATGCTTTTATGAATCCTTAAGCCGTTGATCTCGCCGTCCTCAAGGCCAACGGGGTAAAGATTACCCTCATATTTAAGTTTTATCAAAGGGATCAAGAACCGTTGTCCATGGTTTGAAGGATTGGTAGAGACTCCCACCACCGCGATTGAACGAGGATGGAATAGATATTCCAAATCCTGGTTGCCAGAGCCGAAATCTGGCATTTTTTTATACGCCATTTTTTACCTCCTGCTGTTGTCTATCAGTATTTTGGTACGGTGGATGGAATCAGGATGCTCGGATAAGCCCAAAGCCGCTGTTACCTGATCTGGCCTCCCGCTGCCCCGATCATCACAACGTAGCTTCATTCCCAAGACATAGCAAGTCCTAAGTCCTAAGTCCTGAGTCCTAAGTCTCAAATCTCGAGTTTGACTTACAGACTCCTGACTTTCGACCTTCGATTGCCTGGCCGGTTGTTGACTTTCAATAAGCCATACATTGTCTATCAAAGCTCGCAAATCATAAAAATGCTCTTTCTCACCTCTGAGATGATGCCAGGGCAGTTCTCTGAGTTGAAGTAAGGAATGCAGGGAATTCTCAATATCATGCACTTTCTCTTCACTGTTTACATCAACGCAATACTCGGCAAAAGTAACTGAGGACTGCAGCGAGGGCATGTTTAGCCCCACTTCCCAAACATCAAAAATATCAAATCCTCGAGGCAGATGATTCTTTACCCGCATCATAAAAGATTGAGGAGGCATCCATAGCTTCAACCCAACATCCATCAATTCTGCTTCACTAGTTACTCCCACAGCTAGAGGTGCTGCTATTGAAATCTGTGGGTGGGGGCTAAAGCCCTTGGAATAGGAGAGAGGTATCCTTGCCCGTCTCAAAGCTCTTTCCCAAAAACGCATTATATCAAGATGGGAAATGAATTTAGTCTCCTCTCCACGACCGAACTTAACACGCAGGCGCTGTATCATTTCTTAGTCATTGCTTTCTTTAGTCACCACTACTTTCTCTATCTTCATCGCCCGCATTTGGGTAATAACAAACGCAAGATCACGATACTTGAATTGCTCTCCTTGCTTAGGTATCCGACCTAGGTGGCTGAGAATAAATCCAGCCACGGTTTGATACTTACCAGTAGGTAGCTGAAGCCCAATCTCTTCATTAGCTTCGTCTAATCCTAGCCCACCGTCAACTTCGAAAGTGTTGATATCAATAGGAGTGAACTCCTTTCTGTCACCAGCTAGTTCATCACCCATGCTGCCCACGATTTCTTCAACCAGTTGCTCTAAGGTGACAATTCCAGCCACACCACCAAACTCATCAATAGCA
>JAXHSX010000070.1:0-3479 GCA_034190625.1 Chloroflexota bacterium | reverse complement strand
AATTAAAGGAGAGGAGAAACGCCCCAGAGATGGAAAACCTGATTGACGGGCAGCTCAAGGCTATTGATGAGGACTACCGAGACCTGAATACTCTGCTCGGACTACAGCCAGTGCGAGTGACCCTTCTCCCTCAAGGAACTTTCCAGCGCTATTACGATCAGAAACGGAGCGAGGGGGCTGACTTGGCTCACCTGAAACCGCCCCACATAAATGCTCCTGACGCTGTCATTCAGCGGCTTCTCCAGTTGAGCCGGCAAGATGAAGGATAGGCATGAATCTTTCTTATTTGCTTCCACCCTTTTTGGCATCTGTTATCAACGTTATCCTCTTGGTTATGGTGCTGCGGAGGGACTATCGCAGCTTTGTTCATCGCATACTTTCCCTTCTCCTCTTCAGCGCAGCGCTATGGGGGATTTCCATCTTCGCCATGCGGATTAGCCCCGATACAGAACATGCTCTCATTTGGGAAAGGGTAGCGATACCTTTCATTTTTGCCACATCCGTACTTTACTATCATTTCTGCCTCGTTTATACCAGAGCCGAGAAGAAAAGAAATTTCATTCCTGCCGCTTATATTTTTTTAGCCATTGCCGTTGCCTTTAGCTCTGCTAACCTGTTAATAAGCCATATGGAGCTAAGAGACTATGTCTATACTCCCGTATTTAATCCTTCAGCTTACCCCTTCTTTCTTTGCGGTTTTTTCTTGATGCTCCTGGGACTTTATAATTTGATAAAAGCATTCAGGGCTTCTCGCGTATATGAAGACAGAAACCGCCTCTTTTACATTATCCTAGCAAGTATTTTCCCTCTGCTTGGCTCGGCAATAGATATCTTTCCTCATGCTTACCCTGCAGGTATATTCGGCAATATAATCTTTTGTATCCTGGTTACTGTGGCCATCCTGAAATACCACCTCCTCGATATCCACATCGCCATCCGCAAGGGAGCAGTTTATCTCCTGGTGAGCGCTTTGGTGGCTGTCCCTCTTGTGGGTATTATTCTTATAGTGACTCATGTCTTACACGAGCAATTCCCCTCTTGGGGCTATATTATCCTCCTTATCGTTATCGCTTTTGTTCTTCAGCCGGTATGGAGAAAAGTTCAGGATTGGGTAGAGAGGAGGTTCTACCATGGACGCTATGAATATATTAAGAAATTGGAGGAATTCAGCAAAGGAGCTGCTGGACTTACTGAGCTAAAGGAATTAGCCTCCCCCCTGCTCAATACTCTTGCCCCAGCCCTCGAAACTGACAAGGCTTATCTCCTTCTTCCCTCTCTACCAAGAAATCTCACCATGGTGGCTTCCAGTGAACTTAGCTACCACGGCTCCTCCCTCTCTATAGCGATGGATAGCCCCTTCATTCAATTTATGAAACACCATCAAGGCTTCCTTAATCGCTACGATTTCGATATTATTCCACAACTTCAAGCCCTCAGTTCCAGAGAGAAGAACGTCCTTTTCCAGGAAATTGAAGGTGAGCTCTTCATTCCCCTAAAAACAAAAACTGAATTTATCGGTCTGCTTATCCTGGGTCAGAAATCTAATCGTCAGCCTTATTCCGGTGATGACTTACAGATTCTTTCCTCCACTTTACCCCAACTAACCACAATTATGGACAATGCCAGACTTTATGACGCAGAGAAGAGACACAGCAAGGAAGTTACCTTGCTTAACGAACTAGGCACGATCGTTACCTCTGAACTTGATATAAATAAAGTGTATCAAGTCCTTATCAATGAACTAAGAATTGTTTTACACATCGACTATGCCTCTATAGACTTGATTGAACCAGAAAAGGAGAGACTCTTTTGTGTTGCTACTTCCTCACAAATACAGTCCGCATGGAATCCAGGAGAAAGCATTCCCTTACAAGGAACAGCCACTGCCTGGGTTAGTAGCCATAAAAGGCTTCATTATGAAGTCGACCTGGCAAAGAAGAGAGAGTTCTGGACCGATGAAAAACTTCTAGAGAGGGGAGTAAGGTCAATAGTTCGTCTACCTCTCTACACCAAAGAAACCGTCATTGGCACCTTTATCCTTGGCAGCCAGGAGCCAGATGCTTATACCGAGGATGACCTGGGGCTGCTGCAGCAGGTAGCTAATCAGATAGCCATTGCCACCGAGAACTCTCAACTCTATGATAAAGAGAAAACTGCACGCCTTGAGATTGAAAGGCATCTTAGGGAAAGAACAGAATTTATCAATTCCCTGGTTCATGAAATTAAGACTCCTCTGACTCCCATAATCGCTTCTTCAGATCTGCTGATGGAGGAACTATCTGCCGATCCTGCTTCCCCTTTTTACGCCCTGGCTAAAAACCTTAATTCTGGTGCTCGTAGTTTAAATCTGAGGATTTCAGAGCTAACGGATTTTGCCAAAATGCAGAGCACCCGGCTTGTCGTCAATCCACAGCCCATCTACATTCAACAGCTAATCCAAGTCATCGCCAACCAAATGTCCCCTCTGTTACAAAGTGAAGGACAAAACTTAAATCTTGAATTATCCGATTCCCTCCCCCAAGCCAAAGCCGACCTAGAAAGAATGGAACAAGTGCTCCTGAATCTACTAACAAATGCCAGCAAATTCAGTCCTCGTAATACCAGTATATCCATACGGGCTTACCAGAAAGACGATTATTTAGCAGTGGAGGTTATTGACTCTGCCCCACCCATCAACCCTAAAGAAGCCAAGCTTATCTTCACTCCCTACTACCGCACTAAGCAGACAAAACGCATCCACGGATTGGGAATAGGCCTTGCTATCTGCAAGAATCTAGTAGAACTCCAGGGAGGAAAAATTTGGGTGGAGAGCCAGGATAAAGGCAACTGCTTTATTTTTACCCTGCCGCTGGCAAGGAGTCAACAGAAAAAATGATGCATTTGGTTTATACACCCTACATAATACCCATGCTCGTGGCAGCAGTTGTCTCGGCAGCGCTGTCAGCTTATGTATGGCAGCGGCGCAGCACCGCTCCAGGAGCAACGGCACTTGCACTGTTGATGCTGGCGCTAACCGTATGGCTGGTGACCGAGGCGTTATGTATAGTTAATACGGAACTATCGACCAGGCTCATTTCTGCTAAAGTAGAATACTTAGGCATTGTCAGCGTGCCCGTGCTATGGTTGGTGTTCGCTCTGCAATACACCGGTCGGCAAGGGTGGCTGACACGCCGCCGCCTGGCGTTGATTGCCATTTGTCCTGCTATTACCTTGCTGTTGGTCTGGACCAATGAGGCACATGGCCTGATCTGGGCTGAATACAGCCTTTACCAGCATGGCTCGGTGATGATCTCGGTGAAAACTTATGGTGCCTGGTTCTGGATACAGGTGGCGTATAGCTACTCACTTTTATTTGCTGGCGTAGTTCTGGTCATTCGTTCAGCTATCTCATCATTTTGGCTATATCGCCGTCAGGCTAGCATTATACTAATTGGTATGCTAGTGCCAACTGTGAGCAATGCACTTTATATCTTCCATTT
>JAXHSX010000007.1:0-8240 GCA_034190625.1 Chloroflexota bacterium | reverse complement strand
GTCTTGTAGTAGTTGAAGTGCCCTCAATAAATATGGAACACCTTTTATCGGTTGTTCGCCACTATTTACCAGGATAAGGCTGCTAGGTTCCTTCAGCGTGTTTTCATCGCTTTTAAAGATGTCAGTATCAAGTCCATTATATACTACTCTTAATCTATCCTGGGGAACCTTGAAAGAGCGCTCTATCTCTTCCGCAGAACTTTGAGAAACAGTTATTATCCTCTCTATTCGTTTAGATACTAGGCGCTGCATAGTGCAGAAGGAATACCATCTCCTCAGTTTGAACCTTTCCTTAAAGTTCTTAGCTTGGGCGAGGTTCAATTCCCTGTCAATAGGAATAGGGTGATGAATAGTAGCGATGACCGGAACATTTAAACGCTTCATTGAAAGCAATCCATAACCCAGACCTTGATTATCATGAATGATATCGAACTTATGGTATGGCAGGAGTTGTTTTATTTTGTGATAAGCTCGAGTACTGAAGGTGAGAGGCTCAGGGAACATTCCCATACACGCTGCCATGAATTCGTGGAAATCAACGGGATTCCGTACTCTAGACAAATTTGCCAGGAAGGAATCATTTGACTCATAAAGGTTCAGGCTGTTGAGTTTATGCAGTCGTACACCATCGACAACCTCCGGATAAGGAGGACCTGATATTACATGGACTTCGTGCCCCAGGTTATACAACTCCCTTGAAATATAATAAATATAGATACCTTGTCCCCCACAACGGGGATTTCCTCTATAACACAGGAGACAGATTTTCATACGACCATCCTATTTACCGGCGAGGGGAGCATTTAATCTCAATACCAAGGAATGTCATATATGGTTAATGGTAGCTTTCTATCATTCTCTGGAAACCAATCTTTGCTTTCTCTATAGGCAAATCGTGAAACAAAATATTGTAAATAATGTCCGTAATAGGCAATTTTACCCCATGTTCTTGTGCTAGCCTATGAGCCACTCTGGTGGTATAAACGCCTTCAGCAACTTGCGACATGGAGGCATGTATTTCAGATAAAAGACGCCCTTTGGCTAATTCGTAACCAAGATAATGGTTACGACTGACATTAGTAGCACAGGTAGCTATCAAGTCACCTAAACCAGCCAAATCATAAAAAGTGTTGGTTTTACCTCCCAAAGCTACTCCCAAAGAGACAAGCTCGGTCCATCCCCAGGTGGTAAAGGCAGCTTTGGCATTATCGCCCAAACCCAAGCCGTCTACTATCCCTGCCCCCAAAGCCACAATGTTTTTCAGTGTTCCACCTAACTCAACTCCGATGATGTCATCGCTAGTAAATAAAGCAAAGTTGGCACATTTCATGACTGCTCGTGCTTTTTCAGCTATTGTTATATCATGGGAGGCGATTACTGAGGCGGCAGGTAACCCTCGGGCAATCTCCTTGGCTAAGTTAGGACCAGACAGAACACAAATTTGCTCTCTCAAATTGGGAGGAATCTCCTCCGCTATCACTTGAGACATCCTTTTTTCGGTATCCACCTCCAGTCCTTTGGCAGCGCTCATTAACAGCATAGGCTTCGTCAGGTAAGACTTGGCAAGGATAACGTTTTGTCTTAGTTTTTGAGATGGCACAGCCCAGATTACTAAATCAGCCTTATCCAGGGCCTCTTTAATATTGTGCGTAGAAAAGTAACTATGCGTTTCTTGATTTAGTTCTTTAGCTTCTGATTCACCCCGTGTCCAGAGCCTTACTAATGTTCCGTTATCACCCAGTAAAGCGGCTAAGGTATTACCCCAGGTACTATTCCCTATGATAGCAACTTGAGGCATGCTAAAAGAGTTGACTCTCCGTCCCGTGCTTCAGCCTTTTAATATTGTCACGGTGTTGATAAATGACCAATGCCATACAGACTGATGCATAAGCGAGATAAACTGGTGGTAAGTTATAGGCGATGGTCAAAGGAATCATTAAACACCATGTAGCCGTGATACCAAGAATAGAGCCTAAGGACATTCGGCGGCTTCGTAGCGCCACTGTGGCTAAAACCTCTGTGCCTAATAAGGCTGCCGGAGGGTATATAGCGAACATTGCGCCAAAGAAAGTGGTTACCCCTCTACCCCCCTTGAATTTGGCAAATATTGGCCAATTGTGTCCTGCCACTACTGCCAAGCCAGCCATGACTTGCGCTACTTGCCAATTAAGGGAGATACTACCGACGAGGGGCAAGGTGGCATCCCCAATAATTGCTTTAGCCAGCAGTACTGCGCCAACAGCCTTAGCTACATCGAGAAGCAGGGTTAAAACGCCTAACTTGGTTCCCGCGGTTCTCATTACATTGGTGGCGCCGGTCTTGCGACTCCCGTGGCGTCTAACGTCGATGCCTCGACTCAATCTACCTATTATTAGCCCAAAGGGAATAGAGCCGAGAAGGTAAGCACTGATTACTACAATAACAAATTTAAGCGCTATCATATTTTCGTTACCTCTGTCTTTGTTTTGATTTTACTTGTGTATTTGATAAAAATCAAGTGGAAGGGAACACCTCGGAAACCAAAATGGCGGCGCAATTGATTTTCCAGATAACGCCGGTAAGAAGAATAGGCTAACTTTGGATCGTTGACCTTCAGAATAAATGTTGCTGGTCTGGATTCATCCTGGTGGGCTCTAATAATGCGTAATCGTCTCAAACCTCTAGCAGACGGAGGATGGCTACTTACTGCTTGTTTTATTGTCTCGATAACTGTCGATTGAGGTATTCGCCTTTGCATTTCCTGCCAAACATTCCAGGCCTCAGGTAAAATCCTGTCTATTCCTTTTCCTAATTCGGCAGAAATATAGAGGATGGGAACATAAGATAGAAATTTTATCTTTGATAAAAGAACACGCTGAAATTCCTTTCTTTGTGCTGTGGGGATGAGGTCCCACTTGTTAACTATTAATATTATACCCTTACCTACATCAGTAACGTAGCCAGCGATATGTATATCCTGGACAGTAACAAACTCAGAGGCGTCAATCACTAATAAGGCAACATCACAGCGATTAATAGCTTGGAGAGCACGGAGCAAACTGTAGTAATCGACTCCAACGGCGGCTCGTGCACGTCGTTTGATGCCTGCGGTATCAACAAGCAAAATTCTCCTGTCGCCCCATTGAATTTCCCCATCAAGGGAATCACGAGTCGTCCCAGGAAATTCATCCACGATAGCTCTTTCGTCACGGAGCAGGGTATTTAACAACGTTGACTTGCCTACATTAGATCGTCCCACAATAGCCAATTTTACCTCTGGGGACTTAACAAAAAGCTCTTGGGGTGTCGCTGGGAGAGCAGCCAGGATGCTATCCATCAAGTTATCTATGCCTAATTTATGATAGGCACTTATAGGTACAGGCTCGCCCATGCCAAGGCGGTGGAAGTCAGCAATCTGACTTTCCTGTTTAATAGAATCTACCTTATTTACCACCAATATTACGGGTTTGCCTATTTTACGTAGCATCTCAGCTATTTCCTCATCTGTGGTGACAATTCCAGCCCTACTATCTACGAGAAAAATTACGACATCTGCCTGAGTGATGGCAACTGTTATTTGATATGTGATCTTTTGTTGTAGAGACAACTCTGCTGAGCTAATAGAGTGATCTGGCAGCCAGCCACCGGTGTCAATCAAGGTCATCTCCTGTTCTTGCCATGTAACAGAAGCAAAAACGCGGTCCCTTGTCGTCCCTGGTAAATCAGCAACAACAGCCAGTCGTGTACTAGCCAAACGATTCAGCAAGGTAGACTTGCCAACATTAGTTCTGCCTACAATAGCAACAATAGCTCTTGCCATTTCCGTGATACCTTAACTATCGAAGCAGCTTGATTAATAGCGCTTTCTGGAGGTGAAGCCTATTTTCTGCCTGATCGAACACCACCGACCTGGGATCATCCAGCAACCCAGTAGAGATTTCCTCTCCATGATGAGCTGGCAGAGGATGCATGAATATAACGTCTCCTTTAGCTAAATCCAATAATTTATTATCCACTTGATAAGTGGAAAAAGCAACAAGGCGCTTCTCTGTCTCAGACTCTTGCCCCATGCTAGTCCAGACATCAGTATATACTATATCGGCGTTTCTAACAGCCTCGGCAGGCTCATTAGTCAGCTTGATTTGGCTGCCGCTGGAGACAGCAAATTCCTGTCCCTGCTTTATTACTTCCGGTTTAATCTCGTAGCCGGGTGGAAAGGCAATGCGGAAGTTTACACCGACAAGCGAAGCAGCGAGGAAAACACTATTAGCGACATTATTGGCATCGCCAATGAATGCTAAAGTTAAGCCGGAGAGTCTTCTTTTCTTTTCATAAATGGTAAGGAGGTCGGAGAATGCCTGGCATGGATGTTCCAAATTGGAGAGTGCATTGATAACAGGTACGGATGAATATTGAGCTAAAGTGTACAGGGTATCGTGAGAAAAAGTGCGGGCAGCGATGACATCAACATAGCGGCTAAGCGCTCTAGCAACATCGGAGACCTGCTCTCGTTTGCCCAAACCTATTTCATCGGGAGATAAATAAATAGTATGTCCACCTAACTGATACATTGCTGTATCAAAGCTGATCCTGGTTCGTAATGAAGATTTCTCGAAAAGGAGAGCTAAAACTTTTCCCTGAGGAAGGTGTGAAGGGGCTTTTCGCTTCATAACGAGCGCTTGCTCAATAAGCTGCTCGATATCATTACGGCTAAGGTCAGCTACCGAAAGTAAATCTCTTTTCATTCCTCAAAATCACAGATGCATTGCTAAAATACTTTGTTTATACTACTCTAAATGTTAACCGGTCGGCAACTCTTTGGTCACCGATGGCTGAAGCCGGATGCTTGCTATGATGAAATATCCAATTCTATACGGACTTAGGGGAAGACTATAGTATGGCTAGGCTGGTAGTATGTGGTGCCATAAACTGGGACATTAATTGTTTTGTGGAGCGGCTGCCGGTGCCTGGGGAAGAGGTTACTGTAAAACACATCACACGGCTGTCTGGAGGCACAGGGGGCAATGTTGCCGTAGCTGCGGTACGGATTTTAGGAGCTAAAGAAGTTGCACTGATAGGTACACTGGGCGAAGATGATATTGCTCGCCAGCAGATTATGGCTCTCAATGCTGAAGGAGTCGTAACTGAGAGCATCAACCGCATCCCAGGAGAAGAATCGGGGCAAGCCCATATTTTTATTGACCAGGATGGACAAAATGTCATTGCCAGTTACCTGGGGGCAAATGCCATGCTCTATCTTGAACACTTAAATCAAGCACAGGTTAAGCAGCAACTACAGGAATGCCAAATCATAGTCCTCACGGATCCACCTTTAGAGATAGCAACGGAGCTGATAAACCTGGCAAAACAGCGTGGAGTGCCTGTCTTATGGGATCCGGGAATTCTGATAAGCCCGCATAGGGAGGAATTACAGTCTCTTGCTAAACAAGCAGACATTCTTTTCTTAAATGAAGTGGAGGCGCGTGCTTTGTTCGGAGTTGCGGAGTTCGATTTGAGCTTGCAGCGTTTGCAGAATTTGGGATTCCGTAATCGCACGGTACTCAAACTTGGTGCTCAAGGGGCAGCTATACTTGAACCAGCTAGTGGCCTGGTAGTTGAAGTTCCTACCTTGCCCCTCCTCGATTTGGGTTTGAAGGTAATCAACACAGTGGGTTGTGGAGACGCCTTTGTGGGAGCCTTTGCCGCCTACCGCGTTTTGGGTGCCAACTTGCAGGAATCACTTCTTATGGCTAGCGCTGCTGCAGGACTTAATGCCGCTCGACCTGAAACTCGTGGCAGCCCCGATCGAGACACTATAGAAGAACTAGTACAGCGTAGTAGCATCATGGGCTTTATAGCCCGAGAACACAA
Source organism: Chloroflexota bacterium (assembly GCA_034190625.1). GTDB lineage: Bacteria > Chloroflexota > Dehalococcoidia > GIF9 > AB-539-J10 > CG2-30-46-9. The sequence goes on along the minus strand of JAXHSX010000007.1, from coordinate 2,390 downwards.
GCTCTCTTAAGACTACTAAACTATTACTGGATTAATGACTACTCTGGGAACGTACTCTACCAGGAATATTGAAAAGCTCGAGCGATTCACTCAATTACACGGCGATGATAAGGAGGTGCAGATAGAGTATACCGGCTTAGACTGCCTGCTTTGGTCGTTTGGCAAAGAGAATACTTATTATGGCCAAAATGTATGTAATGAGGAATATAATAAAGGCCAGATGGTAGCTTGCCGTAGTGTCAAAGATGTATCCTGCAAGCAATGGGCCTAGTGCAGTGCCGAGTTGAATGATAGCCTGCATTGCTCCAAAGACAGCACCAAACGAAGTTGTGCCAAAAAGTTCACCGATCAACAGGGGTCGTATTGCTGGCTCTCCACCGAAGCCAATCCCAAATACAATCACGTATAGCCAGACCATTTTCATGTTTCTGACTCGCATCAAAATAAACACACCGACTGCTTCGAGGGCGAAGCTTGTTACTGCGAGGAACCTCTTAGGTGTTCTGTCTGCCAGATAACCAACTGCCAGTCTCCCTATTATTGCGATTCCCGAGGTGACGCCTAGTGCAGTGGCAGCAGCCATCGTGTCTATGCCGATATCAGTGAGGTAGGCGACTTGATGTGTCATTACGCCTACTCGTCCCAAAACAACAAAGGCAAATCCCAGAGCCACAAACCAAAACAATGAAGTCCTCAGTGCCATAGCCAGTGTCCATCTCTGCGGTGCTTCACTAGAGTTAGCCATATTGTATTGCTCGTCCGTTGGACGTTTTTCACCATCGGGGGATAGACCCATTTCCTGGGGATTGCTTTTTATCACGAATATGGCAAGGGGCAGAATAATCAGCCACGTTAATATACCAGAGCAAACATAAGCCATTCGCCAACCTATGGTGGCAATAAGATAACTCAGCGCAGGTGGCAGGACTAATCCCCCGAGGCTGGAGCCGCACAGAACGAGCGCTATGGCTATGCCTCGTTTCTTGTCGAACCATTTAGTAACTAGAGTGGTGGCTGGGACTATGAAGGTACCGGCGAAGGGTAATGCCAATAAGGCGTAGATAGCGTAGAAATGCCACAGACTTTGAACGAAGTTAAACAGAACAAAGCAAACACCGAGGGGTATGGAGCAGAGCATTATTATCTTCTTTGACCCATAAGTATCGCACCATCGTCCTACCAATGGAGAGAGCAATCCTGATACCAGGAGCAATAGTGACATAGCTCCTGACAGGGCTGTTCGACTCCAACCAAATTCAGCCTCTATGGGCTTAAGAAATATGGCGAAGGAATAGTATCCTATTCCGCAGCTAGCGAAAGCAACCATCGCAGCGGCTGCCACCACCCACCAGCCGTAGAATATCCTGGGTTTTATTTTGTCGAAGCGTTCCATGGCTCAAACAGAATGTGAGACTTACTTTTACCACATCAGTCTGGAATGTTCAAGAGTTCTTCGGTTATAATTAAGCAGGGAGATGCCAGCGTAGCTCGGTGGTAGAGCAGCGGTTTCGTAAGTTTGAGCCCGCGGTGCCGTTCCATCGTGTCTTATATCGTCTGGTACAGTCCCCCGACCTCCGAAATTACGATTGGTGTGGTGGGGTATAACCTGTTGTGGTGGGACGTCAACGACAAAACCGACGTCAAAGCCAATTTGGCCTGCCCTCGATAATGTGGCCCACCCTTTAAGTTAGGATTACCGGGAGAAGGGCGTGGTTCCTTTTTCAGTTACAAGTGCTCCAATTGCGATTCCTCTAAACCGAAAAAGTGCCCTACCTCGTGGAGTACGGTGAGACGTACTTCAGCTTCAATCTCGGCGGGGGTACGGCAGGTACGTTCTATTGGCCCCTTATAAAGAGTGATGCAATCAGGTAGGAGACAATCATCTATTGAACGTTCCACCTGGGGGACACCTTCATAAAGCCCCATAATGTCTGGCATATCTTCTGGAGGTTCGTCCTCTATCATCACAGCCACGTTTTCCAAAAAGTCACGAAACTCCTCAGGTATGCTTGCCAGGGCCTTTGCTACAAGGCTTTCAAATTCTTTATGCGATAATTTGTCTTTTCTTACCATGGCTGCTATTCCTTCCCTGGTCCCTGGCTATTTAAGCCGGTTAAGCAAGTGATGATAACATAACCTGCCAGAACGGGTGCATGTCAACGACAACGGGAACGTCAAGCCAGCTACGGCTTGAGTGTGAGCCTATGAAGTGTTTAGTTGCTGCTGACTACATATTTTGACGTTTTGTATAGCTAGAGGGTATATGAGCATAGGCAAGACAAGGGGATTTCTCTACTGGCTGAACCGACTCCTAGGTGACGTTAGGTTAATGAGGCAGCTTAAGACCACTCTCTGGTCTCAAACATTATGATTCTATTACCAGTTTATTA
>JAXHSX010000069.1:0-7006 GCA_034190625.1 Chloroflexota bacterium | reverse complement strand
CATCAATAGCCGACTTACCTCCTCATTGGATGCCGCCTCCATGATAAATGCGCCACCCGCCGTCCAGTCAGATCTCCTCCAGCCAGGATTTTCTTCTCTAACACCAGCTTCGCTAAAACCTCGTCATTGGTAACGATCATCTGTTCCAGCCACAGGACAAGTTCCTTAGGCGAGCTTGGAATATAGGTTTGAACGGTTTCCATAGTTACGAGATATTTTATTTTATTCACCTTCCTTCCGCTCAACACTAGGGAGGGACACAGTTTATTTAGGTGGGCCCCCAGCCCCTGGGGGAGGACCCATGGGTATCCCCAATAGCATCTTACCAGCCTGTAACCTTAGAAAATCAGATGCTGGGTGTAAAGAGTGTGTCTTAGCATCTCTGAAGTAGCGTTCTACTGGGAAGCCCTTGGTGCATCCATATCCTCCGTGAAGCTTCATGGCTTCGCTGGCAACGTCTATCGCCAGCTCCTTGCAGAATGCTCCCGCCATGAGTATCAAGGGGTCTGGCCCCTGACCTTCAGGAGAAGCTGCACGATAGGCCAGGAACTTTGCTGCTGCTGCTGCAGCGGCCATATCGGCGACGGTGGACTGTACGATATCGAAGTTGGCCAAAGTCATCGTCGCAACGACTGCTCTCTCTTTGGTGTACTTAACAGAAGCTTCCAGAGCGGCTCGGGCGATTCCTGCGGCTATAGCGGCATCCCCAGCGCAGTACAGGGATCCAAAAGCGCCGTTTATCATCATGCCAATGCCTTCTTGCCCCAGCAGATTCTCTTTGGGCACACGGCAATTTTCAAAGATCAACTCCCCTGTGGGGTCTCCTCGAAGACCAAACTTTTCCTCCAATTTGCCGAAAGAGAAACCAGGGGTGTTCTTCTCAATGATGAGCGCCGACATGCCCATAGGCCCTTTAGTTACGTCGGTTCTAACAAAGACTACATAGATATCCGCCTCGCCAGCGTTGCTGATGAAGCATTTAGAGCCGTTGACCATGTAGTAATCACCATCGGTTACTGCTTTGGTCTGCAAGGTCATCATCCAGTTGGCGCCACCAATATCCTCGGTGGTGCCAACAGCTCCTAGCTTTTCCCCTTTGGCCAGAGAAGGCAAGTACTTCTTCCTCTGTTCATCGTTACCGAAGGCCAGGATTAGGAAAGCAACGCCCGTGCTTGTCAGGAAGCTCAAAGCGACTGATGCAGAGGCGGCTGCTATCTCTTCAAGGGCGAGCATGAAGTCAAGCCGGTCGCCGCCACTCCCACCAAACGGTGGTGGTAGGAGGATGCCGAACATACCGGCATCGGCCATCTTCTTTATCACCTCTTTGGGTAAGCGCCCAGTCTCGTCAATTTCCGCCGCTATAGGTGCGATCTCCTTGGCAGCCAGTTCACTGGCTGTCTTCCTTGTCATCTCCTGCTTTTCTGTCAACTTTAAATCCATTTTCCCTCCTTTACTTTCCCCCAGGGCAGTAATATTGGCCCTGGACTGTTTTAAAATTCTTTACCCAGACGATATGCTGACTCTGATTCATCATCTCAATTTCCTATGCATAGCCAGGAGCAACCCCCAAAGCTATGTAATGTTGGCCAACCATCATCCTTCAAAATTTTCTCGATCTCGTCCAGAGAGAAGTCCATTGTCGGACATAATTCCGTCACTTATTTCCCTAGCACGCCCCTAATCATGTCAAGGGTTTGTTTACTGTATGGACCTCCCTGCTCATAATGAACATTACACGGAAATTTGTCACATCTTGTGCAGTAATCGACTTTGTTCTTTATGGCACACTCGAGTATAGAACAAGAATGCCCCATTGCTGTTTTGAACTTCTCCAGCTTCTCCGGAGCTTTGGGATCAGTTCCTGCTACACAACCATCAAAGGGACAAAATCCTTTTTCTCGAATTCCGCAGACTTCACAAGCTATACCACATGCGCTTGGCATCGTCTTCATCTCCTTTCAGTTTTTTCTCTCTGTTGGCCAAATACAGCCCACGCTTAGAGCGTATCTGAAGCTCTCTAGGGAGGATTTGGGCAGAATGCCGAGGGCACGTAGCCAGATACGCTCTTTTATACGTTATCAGCACCTGAATGTCCAAACAAGAACTTCTCCAGAGAACTCCAGCTCTGCATGTTTGTGCACCAAGGTGAAGCTAAAGTAAGGACTAACTCCTTCTATTTCTTTGCCAATCGCACCGCTGCCAGGGCCTGTTTTAACGATGCTAGAGCCTGTTCAGTGGAAATTAGAGGAATAATCGCCGTCTCCATAAAAGGCCATAGCGGCAGTTGACTGTCTAACCTCCCAAGCTCTTCATTAGAGTCCACATCATATATAATGCAACCACCCTTTCGGCTTACAAATCCACCATGCACAACAACCTTTCCCTGTTTCTTATAATCCATAATAGCTTCAATATGCTTTTCACAGAGTTCCAACCATTGTTCGGGTGGGAGTGGATAGGCACCCTTAGCTTCGCTGTTAACCAAATATAACATGACTATCCTCCTCTTTTTCTTAGCGGTTCGCTTTCACCTACAAAAACTTAGTTTTTGCGGATACCAAAATGGCGCGAGCGCCTTGAGCCCTGACCTATCATGCCTCACACCTGGCCTCTCAAAGGCATTTGGTTCTAACAGCAACTATTTCTTTGCCGCCTTCAGTGCCGCCAGTGCCTGTTTGGCGGATTCTAGAGCCTGCTCATGAGTGACCAGCGGGATAAACTCATGGTTGCACCAAGGACTCATCGGTATTTGAGCTCCTAGCTTATAGAGCTCCTCGTTGGAGTCCACATTCCAGACCTCGATGCACCCGTCGTTGCTCACGAACCCGCCTCCTGTCACGATTTTCTCCTGTTTCTCGTAGCTTATACAGACCTCCCACGTCTTTATTATAAGTTCTTGAATCTCTTCGGGGGATAGCGGAATCACATCTTTCGCTATAGATTTGGACAAGAATAACATATCATCTCCTCCTTTTTATTAGATTTATCGGGCCCTTGAAATAGAATGAGCCAACCTCTCCACCGCCCGCAGGCGAAAAAGCCAGCTTTATTTTACTATAGGCATCACCCCCCCCCACATAAAATTGCTAAAAAATCTCTGTCTCTGTCTTCCTTACAGAGAGAATAAGGAATGAGTGAATTTCGGTTAAAAACGAAGTATAAAAACTCCACGTCTGGTCCACCCTGCTTTGTCTCAGCCCTCATCTTCAATGTATCACAGAAATTAATATATGACAATATAGTTAACTGCAAAATTACTTATCATTCTCCCTCCCCTGGTGGGAGGGAGTTAGAGGGAGGGGGTTCACCCTCACCTAGCCTCTCCCATCAAGGGAGAGGAATTAAAAAACTTTATGCAGAACTATAATTTTTGAATTATCATTGAGCCATTTTTACTTATTGGTCGGAGTTGAGTTCGAAAGGATGTATAAAGGATGTATTAATGAAGATGATGGATTTGAGAACACTCCAAATCAGAAGCAAAAATCTAGCTAGCTATCTTTAAACGTCTTGGTTGGATTATAGGATTTGAGGCTTTGGCAACGTGCTTAGCTTGGATTAGCTTGAGATTGTTTGTGGGGTTAATTCTTCAAACAGCTTGTTGAGTTCGGCTTCTTCTAGTGTTTCCCGAGTAATAAGTTGCTCGGCTATTTCCTTTAGTTTAGCTTTGTGCTCAGTGAGGATTTTTTTGGCAGTATTGTGGGCACGCTGGATTAGACTATGCACCTCTTCGTCAATTTCTTGGGCTACCTTCTCACCATAGTCTCTTTGTTCACTAATTTCACGACCCAGGAAAACAAGGTCTTGTCTTTGCCCAAAAGTCCGTGGACCTAGCTTCTCGCTCATGCCGAATTCGGTGACCATCTTTCTTGCGAGCCTGGTTGCCTGTTCCAGATCATTTTGTGCTCCTGTACTCACTTCTCCAAAGGTTATCTCCTCAGCAGCACGCCCACCGAGACTGACAGCCAATCTATCATCAAATTGAGACTTGGTCCACAGATGACGGTCTTCCGTGGGTAGAAAACGTGTCCAGCCCCCCATCATACCACGAGCAATTATGGAGATTTTGTGCACCGGGTCAGCATTAGGCAGCATTTTGGCAGTTAAAGCGTGCCCAGTTTCGTGATAAGCGATCATTTCCTTTTCTTTGCCGGATATTATGCGACTTTTCTTTTCTGGACCAGCAATAACGCGGTCAGCAGCATCCTCAAGCTCCTTTAGCGTAACTTGTTTGAGGTTGCGACGGGCAGCTAGAATAGATGCCTCATTAACCAGATTGGCTAGGTCAGCGCCGCTGAAGCCAGGTGTTTCTTTAGCTAAGGTTTCCAGGTTGACTTCTTTAGCCATTGGCTTGTTTTTAGCGTGTACTTCCAGGATAGCCCTGCGCCCCTGAATATCGGGCAAGTCAATGGTGATGTGGCGGTCAAATCTTCCGGGGCGCAATAGCGCAGGGTCCAGAATATCTGGGCGGTTAGTAGCTGCTATGACAATCACATTGGTATTGGTGTCGAAGCCATCCATTTCAGCCAGGATTTGATTTAGTGTTTGCTCTCTTTCATCATGTCCACCGCCTAAGCCGGCGCCACGATGTCGTCCTACAGCATCAATTTCGTCAACGAATATAAGAGAGGGGGCGTTGCGCTTGGCTTGCTCAAACAAGTCTCTAACTCGAGCAGCTCCGACACCAACAAACATTTCCACGAACTCACTGCCGCTCATAGAGTAGAATTGTACATTAGCTTCCCCAGCTACAGCTTTGGCCAATAAAGTTTTGCCTGTTCCTGGTGGTCCCACGAGGAGCACACCGTGAGGTACACGTCCTCCTAAAGAGCTGAACTTATCGGGTTGTTTGAGGAATTCCACCACTTCCTGAACTTCCTCTTTTGCTTCATCGACTCCCGCCACGTCAGCGAAGGTTGTTGTGGGTTTATCACCATGAACCGAGCGTGCACGACTTTTACTGAAGTCAAAAGCCTGGGAGCCAACTCCGCGGGCGGAACGAAAGAAGAAAAAGAATAAAACCCCAAGCAGCATAATAGGCAAGATGACTTGCAGAGCTATCGTACCCCAGTCGCGGCTAGCAGGCTTAACATCAATTCTTATATTTGATATTCCCAGGATTACTCCTTGCTGTGTCAGGTAATTGCGCAAGTCATCAGTACCACCGAAAAATGATGATTCAACTTTGGCTTCGCCGTCTTTTAGCCCAACGAGGGTATCACCTTCCTGTCTGATAGTGTCGATTTCTCCTTGCTTTGCTTGCTCGATGAAATCATCCAACTCTATTGTCTCAGGTCCACCACGAGGCAAAAAGGCAAATAGCAACGCTATTATCACTACAAGGAGTAGAGGGTAAAAAAATGTATTACGGTGCAATGGTTTCATATCCTGTTTATTATATCAAAGATGCTGCAAGTTGAAAAAACGACTCCTTCGTAGAACCTGTTTCAATTTACTCTTCTGAAAGGAGACTTGAATCTATTCTTAAGCTTGAGATGCATAAGCTTCCTTTAGAAGCAGAGCATCTTCTTCTAGGTTGGGGCTTTCACTGATAACTAATCCCTTGATTTTAAGAGACTTCAAAGCCTTAATAAAATCAAGGTAGTTGAAGTCGGACTCCTTCAGATTCAAGTGTTTAATCTCGCCGCTCTTGCTGTAAGCTATTCCTGAGACATGTATGTGCACATTATCTAAAGCTGTTCTCCCCAACTTGTTTTTTATTTGCTCGAAAGCGGAGGTAAATTCCGAATAGGTATTGAATTTTCCTGTGCGAGCATGCCAATGAGCAAAATCGATACACGGGGCTATCTCATTTACCTCGCTGCTTAGACTGATTACTTCATCCAAAGTGCCAAACTGACTATGCTTTCCCATGACCTCAGGCCTTATCCAAACCTTCTTTTCTGAGGCTTCTAGCTTGCTTATAACCTCTTCTAACTGCGTCTTTACTCTATCGTAAACATTCTGGTGCGGTTCGTTTAGATAATAGGCAGCGTGAAAAACTATACTTCTAGCGCCACAAAGAGAGGCAATCCTGATGGTTTGCTGCAATCTTTTTTTACTAGCCAGTATTTTTTCTGGTTCTTGAGCATTCAAATTTATGAAATAAGGGGCGTGAGCGCTTAACGCGATAGCTTTTTCCCTGGCTAACTTGCCTACGGATAGGGCAGTCTTTTCGCTCATCTTTACCCCCTGCACAAATTCAAGCTCCATACATTCCAAACCAAGCTCGGCAACGCGCTGGATACCGCTTTCTGTGGAGTGATCTTTGGCGCTTCGTGGAACTCCTGCAGGACCAAAAAGTAAATCTACCATCGGGAATGTAATATAATAGATGATAAAAATTCTTTGGTCAAAATCTGCTGGAAATAGTATAATATAAATGAGTGTTTAAGGGTGTTAGGACAGGTTTTTAAATTTGTCCGAATTCAAAGCGGACAGACCTTCAGGTCTGTCCCTATAGAAGAATATGGGTGAAGATACTAGAAAATGCCAAAATTGAATGGAAAATTAAAATCAAACACCCTCTACGAATGGAGGAGGTAGCAACTTTCTGAAACCGGAGGAGATAGCTCGTCTAGCAACGCAAGTTGCTTCTGAAAAGCAGGCAACTGATGTACTCATGCTCGATGTGAGAGAAGTATGTTATTTTGCTGATTACTTTATTATCTGTAGCGCTGAGTCTAAACGCCATATTGAAGCCATCTGGCAGGCTATCGAGGATATGATGAAAGCGAAGGGCGTCTTAACTCACCACAACGAAGGCACTTCAGATTCAGGTTGGATGCTAGCTGATTTCAACTCGGTTATCGTGCATATTTTTGCTCCCTCGGAGCGAGACTACTATCAACTGGATAAGCTCTGGGACAAGGCAATTCCTGTCCTTAGAATTCAGTAAATAGCGTGTCTTAAGTGATCCATTTATCGATATCTCGAATATAATCGAATATTTCTCCCTCTGAGAAAAACAAAGATATTTCCTTGTAAGCATTCTCTTCGGAATCAG
>JAXHSX010000068.1:0-12787 GCA_034190625.1 Chloroflexota bacterium | reverse complement strand
TGGCAACATTACAGTCGCCTTTCCTGATTGCACCATTTCATTATTTTCATCCCAGACATTCAATTCCAATACCAGCATGTGCATTTGACCACGAGATATTTTTCGTGCCACCTTAGCTTGGCATCTTACCTTAGCTCCGATAGGCACCAATTTATAAAACTCCAATTCCTGGGAAGTATGTATAGCACCAGGCGGTAAGGAAAGGTAGCTTGACATAGCAGTCATGGCATAAGCTGCCATAGCTAGAGGGGGAACGAATTCACCGCCTTTACTATCCACCGCTCTTAGATACTTCGAGATGAGCGAGATATTCAATTCATAGGCAGCAGGAGGAAATTCGTAACCCGGAGTCAGCTCCTCATAACTTATGCTCGTCTTATTATCACTTCTATCTGGCATATCTCAAATTCCAGTTACTTTATATTATCTCTGAAAATGCATCGGTATGCAAGGCATCAACCTAAAGATAGAATTATCACTAACCGCTACATAATTGTCAATACCCAGTCTCTTCCAATACAAGATGAGCCTGGAGGAAAGTATGATTTCTAACGCAAGATGAGCCTGAGAAGTCAGGGCAACTTGTTTATGATTGGGACATGCGACTGATCATAAACGATGGACGATTACAGACGATAGAACAGGTTAAGCAATTTCTAGAAGGGAGTGAGGCAATAGGGTTCAGAGATCTAACTACTGAAGAGGAATATAAATGGACAGAGACGGCCTGGATACCTATGCTCTAAAATACTCCGTAACCTCCTGTATATACTGCCGTATCACCCCTTTCTCAGCTTGACTTTACTATGGGCGAAACCATATAATCGGCTTAAGTTGAGTTAGTAATCTCTACGATTAGGCATTACCTTAAAGAAGATGAGCGCTAACATCAGCGTCTGTCTTTTAATATCTAACTCGCATATCGAGCAAGCTAAGCAGATGCAATATACTAGGAGGAGGTAAGAATGGATTTCAAATTTACGTCTGAACAAGAAGCATTAAGGAGGGAGTTTGAGGAATTTTGTAAAGAGGAGGCAAAAAGGGCCCCGGAGGGATGGGGTGGTGGTATGCAAGCCGAAGCCACGGATGAGGGGTGGGCTTATCACCGTTCGGTAGTAGAGAAGGCAGCTAAGAAGGGCTGGTTATGCTTACCTTGGCCCAAAGAATATGGTGGGCAAGGGCACGGTCTCATTGAACAGACCATCTTTAACGAAGTAACAGCTTACTATAAAGTGCCCGCAGTTCCGCTACACTTCATGACTGTAGCTGCTGGCATTCTGGAGTATGGGACAGAGGAGCAGAAAAAGGAATGGTTGCCTCGTATGGCCAGGGCCGAAATAGACTGGGCTGAATTGCTCAGCGAACCTGACGCTGGCTCAGACCTCGCCTCCCTTAAGACTCAGGCTGTAGCGGACGGCGACGATTATGTTATTAATGGGCAGAAAGTCTGGACCAGCGGTGGCCATCATGCCGACCACGTGTTTGTGTTGGCAAGAACGGACACTGATGTAACAAAAAGGCACCGAGGACTGACTTTCTTCATCAATAAAGTTGGTTCGGGAATTGAGTTTCGACCTTTAATTTTCATGAATCGCAGTCATATGTATAACGAGACATTTATCAGTGATTTCCACGTCCCCAAGCAAAACATAGTCGGGCGGGTAAATCAAGGATGGTATGTCATGATGGCAGGGAGAAACTTTGCGCGTGCCAACATAGGTGTAGCTGCCGGCGCCAAGCGTGACTTAGAGGAACTGATTGAGTATTGTCGGAAGACGCGCGTCAATGGGGAATCGCTTGCCAGTAATCCACTGGTCCGGCAAAGGTTAGCTGAATTGGCCATTGAAATTGAGGCTGCTCGACAGTTTGCCTATCATGTAAGTTGGCTCCAAGGCAAGGGGCAGGATGTCGCAGCTGAAGCAGGCGCCTGCGGGTATTTCTCTCTCGAATTAAGCCTACGTCTTGCTAATACAGCCGTCGAGATTATGGGGCTTTATGGAACTGTGACACAGAGCTCAAGTTGGGCTCCCCTTTATGGTAAATTTCAGGATCAGTGCCAGTGGTGTGCAGGTTACACTATCGCCGGAGGCGCCACAGAAATACGAAAAAATGTGATTGCCTGGCAGGGGCTAAAGCTGCCCAGAGTATAGAACTGGATTAAAGGGAGGGAAGTATGAATCTCGATTTTACTGAAGAGCAGGAAATACTGAGGGAAGCAGCGCGTGACTTTTTAGCAAAAGAGTTCCCTAAAAAATTGGTTAGGGAGATAGAGGAAGACCCAATAGGGTTTCGCCCAGACATTTGGCAAAAGATGGCACAATTGGGATGGATAGGTTTAATAATTCCTGAGGAATATGGCGGTAGCGGGGGTAATTTTATGGATTTGGTCGTTGTCCTTGAGGAGATGGGGCGAGCTTGTCTCATTGCCCTGTTCTTTTCCACAGTTGTGTGCACTTTCCCTGTTTTAGATGCCGGTAACGAGGAACAGAAGAGGGATCTCTTGCCCAAGATAGCTAATGGAGGTGCGATCTTTGCACTGGCCCTAACCGAGCCGAGTGCCAGATACGATGCCGTTGGGATTGCCACAAAGGCGGTAGCCAACAATAACGGTTACGTTATTAATGGTACTAAACTATTCATCCATGATGCCCAGGTAGCTGACTACTTTCTCTGTGCAACCAGGACAGATCTCTCATTATCCCCTGAGGAAAGCGTCACGCTTTTCATAATAGATGCCAAAAGCGAAGGTATCAGAATTACCCCTCTACATACTATTGCTGACGACAAGCAGAACGAGATTAATTTTAATAATACAATAGTGCCAAGGGGGAATGTGCTTGGTGAAGTGAATCGAGGCTGGCCAGTTGTTATCCGGCTTTTAGAACAAGCCGCTATTGCCAAATGTGCTGAGATGATCGGTGGTGCCGATTGGACGGTAGAGAATACCATAGCATATGCCAAGGAGCGGGTGCAGTATGGCAGGCCGATAGGCAGCTTCCAGATTATTCAACATTACTTAGCTGAGATGTGGACTGAAACTAATCATGCTAAGAGACTCATATATTATGCCACATGGCTTATGGAACAAGGACTTCCTTGCGCCAGTGAGGTAGCTATGGCCAAGGCGTGGATGAGTGATGTCTATAGGCGGTGCACTCGCGTGGGTGTTCAAATCCACGGTGGTATAGGTACTACAAGAGACCACGATATGGGGCTTTATTATCGCCGTGCTAGGCAGGCAGCATGTCTTTTCGGTGATGCTGACTTCTGGAGGGAAAGAGTAGCTAGAGAAATAGGGCTGTAGCAATTCATTAAAAAAGATTGTCCGAATTTTACTCATCGAATGCTAGAGCGTTCAAAATAACTTTGTAAAAAGCCTGAAATCTTAAAAACCAAGGCTGATTATCCTCAATCGCTGATTTCGGGTATAGAGGTCGTATAACACGTCTTCCTGACATTTTTATGAAAATAGCAAAAAGACACCCTCACGCCCCTCGCCAGATAAAGAGTGGGGTGGATGAAGGTCACCCTTTAGCTCTCCCATCAAGGTAGAGGGAATTACAGATTCTCCCTCCCCTGGCGGGAGGGAGTTAGAGGGAGGGAGATAGAGTAATGTGCCCGACTTACCTATTTCATACATTGTGGTATCTTTGTAAAGAGACATGATAATTCTGTGCAAAGTGAGGAATCCAGACCCTTCGCTAGCGCTAAGGTAACAAAATTAACAATCTAAAGTATAATGACTACTAGCGTTCTAAGATTTTGCTCCATCTAAGTATTGAAAGATGTCACCGTTCTCTGACTTCAACAATCTTGTTCCTATTTCTAAACCCGCTTAGAATTCTTACTTGGTCTAGAGGAACACTAAAATGCTCAGAAAGTAATTTAATCAATGCTTGGTTAGCTTTTCCCTTCTTTGCTGGCTCTTTAACCTTAACCACAAATTTATCGCCTTCCTGACCAAGTTCCTCGATTTTGGAGTTGGGCGTTACTTTAACTAGGATTTTCATTTACCAATCCCCACATTTCGTGGTTGTGAAAGCCAGCTAACATGACTGATCCTGTTTCGTTGATCAATGACGTAGAGCTTTGAGTAAATACCCTGATATAGTTATCAGTTAACCCTGAGTATATTCCGCTTCCGTTATCTGTCTTTCCTTCCCAGAGGATAGGTAGAATATTTCCCACGAATTTGGTGTAAAACCTCTCTCGGCATTCCCAGGCTAACTTTAGCATTTGCTGAGTACGTTCCTTCTTAACTTCATCCTTTACCTGATTGGGCAGCATGGCAGCTTGAGTGCCAGGGCGGGGTGAAAAGGGAAAGATATGGATATTGGCAAATCCGACTTCCTTGCAGAGGCGATAGCTTTGCTCAAATTCCTCATCGCTTTCTCCAGGAAAGCCAACGATAATATCTGTAGTGATAGCTACACCAGGCACTAATTGGTTGATCGACCTTATTGTATTTACATAATCATCTATGGAATAGCGTCGATTCATTCTCCGAAGTACAGTGTCACTGCCGCTTTGCAAAGCTAGGTGAAAATGGCGACAGAGTCTAAAGCCTTTGCTGGTATTAAGCGCAACATCTTGCCATAAGGCGAGTAGTTCAGGAGAGATTTCCTGGGGTTGCAGGGAAGAAAGACGAAGCCTCTCGATATCGGTTTCGTTAAGGATGTGCTTTACCAATCCCGAGAGAGTCATGCCATCTCTGCTGTAGCAGCCCACCTTGGTCCCGGTTAGAATAATCTCCTTGTGGCCTAGAGTTACCTTCCTTTTGATTTCTTCTATTATGTGGGAGACTGGCAAGGAATATTCGTGAGGTCTTACCAGTGGCACGATACAATAGCCGCAGGGTGTCTGGCAACCATCCTGAATTTTTACCAAGCTACGGACCCTGGTTATATTATTTGAAGGAGTGTAACACAGGTCTTGAGTAACAGGGAAGGAAGGTGTGTAAAATGGCAAATCTTTTATTCTCCTGGTCAGGTGTTCTTTTTCCTCATTGCCTAGGATAAGGTCAGCGAGAGGAGCTAGCTCTTGAGGGGTTCTTTGAGCATAGCAACCAGTGGCGATAATAAAAGCGTGAGGATTTCTTTTCCTTGCTAGCCTGAGCCAGTGGCGTGACTTACGGTCAGCAATATGAGTAACTGTGCAGGTATTAGCAATATAAATATCTGCTGGCTCGTTCGGAGCTACAATTTGATGTCCAGCTTGGCTAAGTTGGTTTATCAGAGATTCTGTTTCTGCCTGGTTGAGCTTGCATCCTAAGGTGTAGAGTGCTACCTTCATCCCTATTACTTCTATTGCTGCCCATCTTAGCGTCATTGTGGGCATTTCGCTCCTTGTCATTCTGAGGAAGAGAAGCGACCGAGGAATATCATGTCGTTCAGGGTAAACTCCACGATTGAACAACCTCGGAAGCTCTGCGCTTTACTCACGGTGATACAAAGTGGCTGAAACGCTTACTCAGTTTGCTCCTGCTTTAAGAAGCTTAGTAACCTCGGCAACTCTTTCACCCACAGAACGTGCACCTCTAATTCCATATTCATCCTCCAATACACCGAGCTTGTTTTTGGGATCAAATTTGCCTGTCCCACCCTCGCTGGATAGACCACCGGCACCACCAAGAGCGCCGAGTCCATGACGGGGGCCTACAGGTATCATTTCCGCTGCCACAAGAGCAATAAGTATGCTCATTACTGTCATCTCAACGCCAACATTCCTGAACCAGCTTACAGCTAGAGCACTTCCCACTTTGTTGTGCATCTTTCCCTGATGGAGGTTACCAAAGGCAAAAACTCGGAGTCTATCGAGGAAACAGGCTAAGTATCCTGAGAGTCGTCCACTATAAACCGGACTAGCAAATATTAGCCCATCTGCTTCTAATATTTTAGGAAATATCTCTTGCATATCATCATCCTGTGCACAGAGCTTGTCTTCAGTTTGCTTTCGAACGCACCAGTTACAATGACGGCAGTCTCTTATGTCCTTGCCTGCCAGGCTTATAAGTTCAGTCCGTATCCCACCTGTGGCCTCCGCAGCCTTTAGAGCTTCCTCTAAGAATACCTCAGTGTTACCACCTTTGATGGGGCTGCCACATACCCCTAGAATCTTGATTTCCATTTTAATAGCCCTCCTTTACTGAAATATAATTACGATTTAGAGTTTAGATTTTCTATTTGATGTTGCTTTCCACTGTTAACACATTTGACGGATTCACCACTTTACCTGCTTCGGCGGCGTTTGCTCTATCATTGTATAATGTAATAACTCTGAAGGTCAACGACTTTATTGCTTCAAGTCAAACATAAGGTTGGTGAGATTGGATTGTAATGCTTGATAGCGTCCGATTGGTACGTAATTGAAGGCATTCCTTTATTTGGAATACCCTATAGTCTTGCTCGTTTACTGTCCCTTTCTGTTCAATATCGCCCTGTGAAAAACAGAGTGATATTTTCCCAGTATGCTTGAGAGGTGGTAGAATCGTAGAATAGTAACAGATTTAAATCGCACTATGACTTAGTTCAGATAGATGGTGGACACTTCGAAGGGAGATGAAAGGGCATTACAATGGCCGCATTACTAATGTGTACAGTGCAATTCCGGAATATGGACGTCTGGCGAATATCCCCAAGCTATCAAAGAGGGCAGGCAGAGGGTTAAATGGTTTGATTACTATAACTCCCAAACTCCCATAATCGTAATGCTAGGCTCACCTGCCGCTACTTTGGCATATCTCCTCAAATCTTCTACCGACGGAAAAACGCTATAACACTAAGCACATAGATAGACTGGAGGACCATTCTCATCCAAGTTCTAAGCCATGGTTAGTTCAAGATAATGAGTGAATAAACGGCCTAACTTCAATTGATAATCTATCCAATGTTCTCTGGCAATATCCTTTGAGTAAGACCTTTACTTGCTGGGCAGTGAACCGTTAGTGTATCTGGTACATACCCCCCCTTTTTGCGGGGAAATGTATCACCTAAAAATCACACAAAATACACTTTAAATTCACATAGTAATGAAATTCCTTAGCAATTATAGTGAAAATCTATTGATAAATACAATATCTTAGTTTTATAATATTCATGGCGATTAGATCCCCAACTATTTTAAGGAAAGTTAAATTATTAGCGCAGACAAACATAGAAGCATGGAGGGAAAATGGCATTTAAAAAGAGATGGTTATTTGTAATACTGGCAGCGATTTTAGCGTTGAGTTTACTGCCTGCTTGTGCTGTTGATAAATCAGCTCCAGCGGAGCCCCCGATGGCAACCCCAATGCCTCACTCCATTCCTCCGATTCCTCCGATTCCAGTGAATGAGATATCAGTGGGGGAAGCGGAGCAAATCGTAGGGGTGCCGCTCATGCCAAAATATCTTCCTCCAGGCTATGAGTTTCGGCGTGGCTTTATGATAGGTGACGGTCCTCCTCCCCACGCCGATTTGATTCTCTACTTTTCTGATGAAGAGATAACTGGAGAAGTGAAGACGGCGCAGGACTTTGCCTCTCTTACACACGACAAGATTATCCTTAATGTGGGCCAAGTAACAAAAATGCCGTCCCCCGATTTCCCTGACATCAGGGCGAACCAAGCTGAGAAGTGGGGGTGCAAGGCGATAGACGCTAGTGAGGTACAAGGGCACTTGCCAGCCAACACAGTTAGCGTGGTAGATATTAACGAGGTGAAAGCGTATTTATCAGTCGGGGAAACTAGTTATGGTTTACAATGGTGTTGGCCAGGTCTCATCTTCTATATGTCAATGCTCAAGGAACTAACAGTAGAAGAGATAATGAAAATCGCCGAGTCCATGAAATAAAAGGAAGGAGTTGTTTAATGAGGAAGAAAACGCTGTTAATCTTTTCTGTTGCTCTCATCTCTCTTCTGGCATTGATGACAGGTGCGGTCTCTATGTCAGCAGACGACTATGATTATTACTATGCTTACGCCGAGTATCCATCAGCCAAAGCTGGTGTTTCCGGTTCTAATTATGTCTACGACAACGACGTGTCTAGTTACCACGTGGCTGAGTTTGTGAATGTTAACCTAAGTTTGGACCCTCACAAATGGATCGAGGTTGGCTGGACTAAGCATGAGGGGTGGAATAAGCCGAAGTTCTACGTTGGGTATAACATTGATGAAACAGGCTTCCACCCAGAATATTTAGAAGACGCCGAATACAACACCAGGCATAGCTACAAGATTTACGAGCCAGGCAATACCTGGCGTGTGTATATTGATGGTGACCAGGTTGAATACTTCACAGGGCTACAATGGTCGGAGGGAGATATTCAGGCAGTATCCGAGTCGTGCGACTCTGCCAGCCCTCCCGAGAACCAGCTATCGGGATATTTCCAGCAATTGAAGTATTATTCGCCAGGAAGTGACTGGCTGATGTGGGACGATATGGATCCGCATGCCGATCCTGGCTTTCATATCACGGAGATAAGTCCCCATAGATTTATACCTGTGGCCTTTCTGTAACGTGGGATTGCCCTATTGAGCTTCAGGCTATGATAGCCCCTTATCCCAATCAAGGAAGGCCATTATTGTGTGTCTCTGCAAGCTTGTATGAAGTGGACTATGGAGATGCTGACTGGTTTCAGGTCTATTGGCTGGATGAGAGCACAGGCGAGTGGAAATTTTTCGACTCATTTCTCCCTCCTGGTAATAATACTCTACATACCCTGGAACCTGATGAGTACTACTATGTGGTAGTTTCGGCCCCATGCCAACTGGTAATTCCTCAGACAGGTGGTTTCTCGATGTCCAGCTCAGAGGCAACAGATACTACTCAGACAGCGTCAGCCATGGGTGTTGACAGTGAATCGGACGGAATATGGAATTGCCATATTGGTTATTGTAAGTTGATAAGTCCCTATCCTAAAAACGGCAGGTCGTTCTTGAGCAGATCTGTAGATGTGTCTGATCTGAGTTGTGATGCTGACTGGTTTCAGGTCTATTGGCTGGATGAGAGCACAGGCGAATGGCTATATTATTTCTCTGACTCTGCTTCTGGCAATACTCTTAAGACCCTAGAACCTGATGAGTATTACACTGTGATAGTCTCGGGACCATGTGAGCTTGAAATGCGGATTTCCTAACAATAAGCTATTGATAATAATCTTGGTTACGTGATAAGTTCTAATCATAGAGGCTCTCAATCCCAGATTCACAAAGAAAGGAAGAGGGATGTCACTAATGATGCGAAAGAGCACGAGGTATCAATACAACAATGGCTGGGGGAGACTAGAACAAGAGAACTTCTGAGCGGTTTTGCGGAGGAAATAGTGGTTGGTGTTGAGTCTGGTCAATTATCCCCTTTTATAATCTATTGGGAAAATTATGCAAGCCCGCAAAGCAGCCTGGAATATGAGGAGACTATATGCAAACAAGCTTGTTTGATATGAGTAAAAGGGCATCCAAAGCAGTGGCAAAGAGAAAGCTTCTTATTCTGACGCTGGCAGGTATGATTATTCTTGTGCTGCTTACACAGGGGTGTACGTGTGGATGTGTGGCAAGGGAGTGGTGGCCTGCTGTAACAAACGACAACTCAGGCGGTGCCATAGTGACCTATGGGATCTATGAAGGTAGGGATCGGAATGCCTATGTCCAAAGAGTAGATGCTGAGGGGAACAAATTGTGGGGTGAGAAGGGTGTGCTACTTGCCAGCGCTTCTCCTCCCAATTGGCTGCGGCGGCCTCATATGATAGCCGATGGTTCCGGCGGAGCCATCATAGTTTGGAAACAATCAGACGGCGTTTTTGGCCAAAAAGTTGACTCTGGAGGGCAAGTTCTGTGGCAAGAAGGAGGCTCGCCTGTATTCTCCGGCTTCAAAGCGTACCAAGGGGTAGTGAGCGACGGTTTGGGTGGAGCCCTTATTGCAACGTCATCTTATTCGAAGGAAAAGAAGGAATATCTGTTGCAAATCCGTAGAATAGACTCTGCAGGTAATCTTCTATGGACCAAGGACAATACACTGATATGTCTTGAAGCAGACGCACAAAGTGGGAGATTTCATATGGCTAGCGATAACTCGGGAGGCGCGATTATCGTCTGGAAAAGAAGATTAGGAGGCATCTTTGCTCAGAGGATAGATAATGATGGCAATGTTTTGTGGGGAGCGGGAGGATTAGAATTGTCTCTTACGCCTAACACTTTTAGTCCTGAGGTGACGGGCGATGGCTCAGGAGGAGCCATAGTTGTTTGGGAACACGTTGAAAAAAATGAAGAAGGTCAACAACTTCGTAGTATTTGTGCGCAGAGAATCGATGCTGAAGGCGATATTCTGTGGCGGCAAGGTGGATTGCCGATTTGTAGCAGTTCAGAACTACTGATGGGTTACCCTCGCATAATAAGCGACGGCTCAGGTGGCGCCGTCTTTACCTGGATGACGTACAATGACATTTATGCTCAGAGGATAAACTCTGATGGCGACATCCAATGGTCAAAGGATGGTGTGAAAGTTCAAGGAAGCGAAGCTCCTCAAGCTTCCCATTGTGTCATAGCTGACGGCTCCGGCGGTGCCATCGTTGCTTTCGAAAGAATAAGTGGAAGCATAAGAGATCCAGCGGGGTTATGTTATGTTCAAAAACTAGATGCTATGGGGAAAAACCAATGGCAACCTGATGGAACATTAATATCAACTAAGAAAGGCTGCCCGATAATTTCGGATGATGGCTTTGGAGGAGCTGTCATTGTTTGCTGGCCTTATGCTCAAAAGATAAATGCCGAGGGAGAACGAGTTTGGGGAGAGAAAGGAATCCTGCTAAGCCGTAAAGATGTTTTTTAGGGTGCTTTTGGCTTTTTACTTGGAAGGTAAACAAGAATGATAGGGGGGTGATGGCCTATGAGAAGTAAGAGTTAGAACGCTGGGAGCGGTTGATGGTCGATGACCGATTTCCGGTACAGGAAATTCTGGGATAGTTTGTAGTGAATAATCTTTGGGGAGTGTTAAACAGGAGGTGTCAAAAATGAAAAGGAGATTGTTAAGTGTCTTAGTTATCTTATTGGTAATTGCCTCATCACTGCCAACACTTGTCTCTGCTATGGCAGATACTGAAACGGAGGTCGAATTAGCGCAAAGCGTAGGTCAAGCTTTTATCGACGAACTGGCTGAGACTGACAGTGACTTTCTGGGGTGGAAAGATGCTCGGCTAGAGGCATCACAGCCTTATTGCGATTTAGAGGGTCGAGTAATAGCCTATATGTTTGCTATCCAGAAGGGTGATAAGCCTGTGGGACATGTTGTCGTTGGAGGCGCATCATATGATTATCCCATATTCGAAGCTGGGAAAGATCCCCCACCTTCCGTTCCCTCTGCCGACAAAGTCAAATCCAGTCTAGAAAAAGATTTGGGATTGAAAATAGATGAGGGAAGCATTCCCAAGCCGAGCCATTTGGTATATTTAGGTCTCGGTGGGTTTTATGCCATATATGATATTGAAGGTCAAATGGTGGGGGTAAACCTCATTACAGCACGTGCTGTCCTGGCATCAAACATGAAGTCTAGTATACCATCGCCGCAAGAGTATAAGGCGGGCATGAAAGAGATTGAAGAGTCAAAGCCTGAGTCCTTGGGCAGATCGGTCAGGGAAAAATTGGAGGCTATGGTGGTATGGAATGATTGTAACGATCCACTATGTTGGTGTGGACCGTGCACAGGAGTATCAATCGGTGACTATTACAGGGACAGGACTGATCGACAGAATTATGGTGATTTATATGATAACGAATATATGTACGACCGACTCTATGATTCGATGGAGGCTGATTTTCATGGTGGAGCTGTCATGCCCTGGGACTTTGGGCCTGGATTCGTAGAAATGACCGAGGAGTGCGGTTATGAAAATCCTACTATTTTTGACTCTGAGCATGACGGTTTTGTGACACCTGGTGATTACTGGAATACTGTAGATGATATAGACCATGGCTGGCCATTGGGACTGCTCTGCACCGGTGAATTGCACTGGAGAGGCATAAAGGGATATCGGTATGATGATAACAACAAGATAATAATCTGCACTGATATTCACTACGCCTACGACAAACTGTATGGTTGGCCCTGGGGTCCAGGCATAGATACAGTTCGTATCTTTCCTACCTGGGCGATGTGGGATTGCCCCATTGCTTATACGAGTTGGATTAGCCCCTACCCTAGTCAGGGAAGACCACACTTGAGTGAGTCTGCAAGTCTATATGAGGTGGACTACGGTGATGCTGACTGGTTTCAGGTCTATTGGTGGGATCAGAGCACCCAAGAGTGGAAATACTTCGACTCATTTCTCCCTCCTGGTAATAATACTCTACATACCCTGGAACCTGATGAGTACTACCAGGTGGTAGTCTCTGATCCATGCAAACTGAAAATTCCTCAGCCTCAGGGTTTTGCTTTCTAAAGCTCAGGGGCAACAAATACTACCCAAGCATGGCTAGCCATAGGTGTTGGCAGTGAATCAGATGTGATGTGTGGAAATGCCTATCGACTATTGTGAGTTGATGAGTCCCTATCCCGAAAATGGTAGGTCATTGCTATGAAAATAGCAAAAAGACACCCTCACGCCCCTCGCCAGATAAAGAGTGGGGTGGATGAAGGTCACCCTTTAGCTCTCCCGTCAAGGGAGAGGGAATCACACGTTCTCCCTCCCCTGGCGGGAGGAACTTGGTGCAGGCGAAGTGCCCCTTCAAGTGGACCCTTATGACCGTGTCCCACTCCTCCTCGGTCATGTTGAAGACCATGCGCTCGCGGAGCACGCCGGCGTTGTTCACCAGGATGTCGA
>JAXHSX010000067.1:0-6572 GCA_034190625.1 Chloroflexota bacterium | reverse complement strand
CAACATTAATAGGCCCATTGACCCTCGTAGCCTGTTGCGATGGCCCCCGGGAATCTGTCAATAACCACTTTGGGAACGCAGAGCCAGAACCAGAACCAATTTTGGTTGGTGGAGAAGTACATTCCTTAAATAGGCTGGCGCTTTTGGCACCTTGGCTTGGCTTAGTTGCATCTCTGATAGCTGGTACCACCTTAGTTATTAAGAGGCGCAGGACACGGAGCTAAATACTGGCTGAAGTAAAGGCTTGAATGACTAAAAGGAAAGCTCCCAGATGGTGACTTTCTTTGGTTATCAGTCATTATTGCGCTTTTTAATTGCTGCTTTTAGACAGACGGAAGGACTTTACTAGAGCAGAAAATCGAAACGAGAAAAATGGAACCGTTATACCTATTGGCCGCTTGTCTGGAGCGATGGCTCGTAATCTGAAATGATTTCATAAAACATGTCGGGATGTTTTTCTTTGAGTTCTATGGCATAATCCAGAAACTTTCGGATACCATCACCTAATACTGTTTTTACTTTCTGCATCAGCAATTCTTTCTTTTCAGCTTCATGGATAAAAAGCTTGTCGGGATTATGCTCTTTAAATCTTTTAACGTCATGGATGAAGTGCAAAATATAGACCATGTCCTGGAATATTTCCTCAAAATGACAACTGATCGCTATATCCATAAAGTTCTGCCAGACAGGTTGGGCATCGACATACTCCATAATAGTAGGTTCCATCATTTCCAATGATTTGTATTCTACTGTATCTGCATCCTTTCGCATTTGCTTCAGCTCGTCTAATGTTGAATTTAGAATTTTTGACATCGTTAAAGGTGGAGATTTTAGATTATTAAAATTGGTGATGAAGAGACTGCGCATTTCCGACCGAAACAGGCAACTTTTTATATACATTAAATGCTGTCGCTTTTGCTTGTTTTCTCTATTTTCTAAAAGCCTTTCGACTATAAAAACTACAACCAGTACTTCAATCGGAATTGCAGCTAAATGGAACATAAATTCTATGTGTGTCAGTCGCTCAATCAATAAGAAGAGTGCCGCAACGGCGACTAAAATGATATAAATGACGACACTCATTCTTGTTTTCATTGAATATTATTCTTTCCTTTCATGTTTCCATATCTATGGTTCTCAGGTTATATACCAACCTCTCGATATTTGACGCATGGGGTCCATGACCCAAGCGGTCTGCTGCATCCTTTGCATGAGCCCTGTCCTTGACGCTGCTTGCAGTAGCTGTTCACAACGTACTCGAATACCTTGGCGTTTCGGATTGCAAATGCGATTTCCTCTGCTATCGAAAGCAGTATAAAATGCTCCTCCTCTGTGAAGGAATCTCCGTCAACCTTGTTCAGGACCTCCAGCACACCAATGCGCTCTTCACCTGCCACGAGCGGAATGGCTATCATATTTCTTGTCTGAAAGCCGGACTCAGAATCAATCTTTTCATAAAACCTGGGGTCGCTATGCACATCGTTGATAACCTCTGATTGCTGCGTTTGTAAGACAGAACCAGCCAGGCCCTTATCGGCGGGTAACGTTGTGGTCATCAACACTGGTTTTGCAGGACCCTCGACCTGGTAAAAACTAAAGGTCTTTTTATCGTCATCGAGGAGAAGGACAGATGCTGCTTCGGCTGAAGCTGCTTCCATAGAGCAGTATAAGGCGGCCTCCAGCAGTTCATGGAGATCCAGTGATTGAGCCAGCATCGAGCTCACTGTCAGGTATGTATTCAGGTGAGTGAGCTCTCTCTCAAACCTCATGCGTTCTACAAGACGGCTGATTGTGTTAGTAATCAAGCGGAGGAGACTTCCCCACAGAGGCGGTGAAGATAAGGTCATTTCCTCTTGCGGCATCAGCCCTATCAGGCCGAGGCAAGTCTCTTCGTCTCGCAAAGGATACAATATAAGGTTAGTGGCTGTCTCGCAGGCTGTAGCAGCGGAGATCGAGGCTGACTGGAAGTCAGCTTGGATTGAGATTCCATCAAATTGCTCGCCGCACAGCTTCTCTATCTGGGAAGCTGCCTCCGGTTGAAATCCATGCTGAAAAAAGTGGTGGGCGGGCAGCTTTGAATCTACTATATAAAGGAGAGCTGAGGACGAGTGCATCAATTGTGCAACGCTCGGGAGCATATATTCCGAGAATTCCTCAAAGCTTTTAGCTACGATAGCTAATTCGGTTAGGTTTATCAGTTGCAAAGCTTCCTCAGCGGAAGGCTGAGGTTGCCGTTCAGTGGTAGACATAGTAAGCCTCCGAATGAGATTTTGACAAATTTGGCCTCAATTTCCTCCTTAAATCAAGATTTGGCTGAATTAAACTAACTTGAGGGCGAAGTCCTTTCACCAGTAAAATTCCGTCAAATCCTTCTTCAACCCTGGCACATATTGTATGTCGACACCGATGGTCATGTAAAGTCTTTATGAGGGCAACTTATTCACTTGGTCAATTTCTCGAATCTGTCGTCGCATAGTGAATTCCATGGCGTTATAGGGGCAGAGTGAAATGCATTCTCCACAGCGGGTACATTCCAATTGATTTATCTCAGGTTTCACTTCACCTGGCTTAATCGCCTTATAGTCGCAAAAAACCGTGTGGCAAGCCTTGCAGTTGGTGCACTTATCCCCTATCTTAACACTAAAAAGAGTAAATCTGGAGAAGAGAGAGAGCAAGGCACCCAGCGGGCAAACGTATTTGCACCAGGGGAAGCCTATAACCAGAGAGGTTACCATAAGCACCACAAGTATAGAGGTGGGAATCAGTACAAGCTGGAGATTAAAAAGCGCCTTGAACGGATCAATGCTCTCGTATACATTTGTTTGTGTCGCCATTGTTGCGATAATCAAGGCGACAAGACTTACGTATTTACCGTAACGTAATACATTGTGCAAACGGGGACCGACATCGAGCTTTTTTGCCTTCCTGCCTGTTTCCTTTTTGTACAGGAAATTCTGCACCGCGCCCCAGGGACATACCCAACTACAAAAAACTCGCCCGAACAGAATTGCTGCTATCACAGGGATGCCTAACAGCAGGTACGATGCGAGCCTCTCCTTCCCTTCGCTAAAACTAAGTATGATGTTCTGTAGTGCACCTAAGGGACAAGGGCAGCCGCCAATGATGAAACCAAGATAGGCAATCGAGGCTAACAATATGAAATACCTAAACCGGCGATATCCCTTCATCAGACCGATGACACCCAGAATTGTAAATATCCCGACGGCGATAATCGGTGGTTGGCTAATACTATCCTTAAAGGCTTCTCCCCAGGTAGGCTCAGAAGGAGCAGGTGCTGGAGATGGCTCAGGTGTGGGAGCGGGCTCTGATGGAGGGGTTGTGGGGGTGGTCGGCAGAGGTGTCGGCGGAGTCGGGGGTGTTGTAGGTGCTGCTGCTTCCTCGATGCTAACGCTGGCGATGCAGATGTCTCCCCCTTTGGGGCATTCCCTGATAACCTCGATTTGCCCCTTCCCCACTTCGGTCAACTTCACCGTTATTTCCCGGCTATTAACATCCGAACTGACCTGCTGCCAGGGGGTCTGGCTAATGAGCTCCATACCCGTGAGGTTTATCATGGTTTCCTCAATAGGAACAGTACAGGTACGGTGGGTCTTTCGAACATCTATGGTAAAGGTTAGACTGTCCCCAACATTTCCAGAGGCAGTATCGGGAGTTATGGTGATTTCACAAGCAGCCACTGGCTGCGCCATCAGAAACAGGAGTACCAGTGAAATAAGCACAGTAAAAAATGCCTTCGCTGCACTTCTGGCGAGATGCGCACTAAGTGAATTGGCGACAGTAGATGCGGATAATTTCAACAATACTCACCGAATAGCGTGTTACCGTGCTGTATCCTATTTTACTACTATATAATAGCGAAATACCACGATGAATAATAGCTGGGCAGATGGATTTAGGCGCAGGATTGTATATTCTCATTGACAAAGCCTCGCTGATATCCCTTTGGACAAAGCAGCTACAGCCTTAGAACGGGGCAAAAAGTGGAGTGATTAATAGTAGTAATTGGCACTGAGGAAAAGACTAAAATGGGAAATATCAGGTCAAACAAACTGCCCTTTCATCCATAGTTCTGATGGTAGGTGGTGTGTGGCGACCGATATATCCGGTTTCCGCATGGCAGAAAGCCAGGCTTGACCCGATCAAATGCGAGTGGCCAGCCATGTTTCCATATCGGCGAAGACCTGTTTGTGCCCTGGTTCATCGAAAATATTGTGATAGAAACGTTCGTAGAGCTTTAACGTCTTATCTTTCGAGCCTACCCGTTCATATAACATCTGGCTTCCTTTCGGGTCAGCTATGTGGTCAGCAGTTCCGTGCATAATCAGAATTGGCAGGTTGATCTCCACTACTTGGGATGGTAGTTTCTGCATTGTCTTGTTAAGCTCGGCGCCCAAGCGGACACGAAGCCTGCCATGGTAGACAAGTGGGTCGTTAACATAGGCATCCACAACAGCTTCGTCCTGGCTGATAGCAGAAGCATCAAGTACAGGGCCACCGACTTTCGGCAATACTGATGAGAGCACCCGAGCCATCACTGCGGCTGTCGGCGACGCCGGGCTAGAAGAACCTGCCTTCAGATGTGCCCCAGAAAGTATTAGCCCGGCAAGCTCATGCTGATGATGCACAGCATAGGCGGTAGCAATCGTTCCTCCCATACTATGACCTACGAGTAAAATCTTGATATCGCTATGCTCACCGCATACTATATCGAAAAAGGTTTTGAGGTCAATGACGTAGTCCAAGAACCGTTCGACGTAGCCTTGTAATCCCTCTGATTTACCGTGTCCTCGATGGTCGAAGCTGCAGACGGCATAACCTTTGGGCACGAAGTAATCGACCAGGTTTGTGTATCGCCCGCTGTGTTCACATACGCCATGGACGATTAGCAATACAGCCTCGGGATCTTTCTCCGGCAACCATCGCTGGTAGTAGAGGCTAAGGTTTTTATGCCCGCTGAATCTTCCCTCTGTATATTTCATATTCTTGGCTCATATCTCTACCCCTGCTCCGATGCCGCCGGTCACGATCAAGCAGGTTTCCCAAGAGGCGAGCTAGAGGATCGCCGAAGAACTCTTGTGTAACAGTCCAACTTGGAGAATCGACTTTTTTAAAAAAATAGTCAATTACTAAATTCCCTCTAACTCCCTCCCACCAGGGGAGGGAGTTAGAGAGAGGGGGGATTTTACCCTCACGTCCCTCGCTAGATAAAGAGTGGGGTGGAAGCAGGTCACTCTTTAGCTCTCCTTTCGAGGGAGAGGATTGTTATATGAGATTATACGGTTAACTCTATACCTGCAACGATAACGTCTTGCTATACTGCCTCCCTGAATATCGCTGAGGTAAAACGCTCGATTTCAGACGTGGTCAGGGCGAGCGCTAAGGAAATAGAAGAGCCTGACCTGGATAAGTGCACTTTAGACAGTAGCTCCTCGATGTTGGGATCAGATATTACATACTTACCTGCTGTAATGGCAAGCCGTAACAATTGTGCACTGGTCTTAGCCGAATCGCTGCTGGTAAATTCAAGGTGTGCATCGGCGTTGAAAATATTTGCGTTCCCGTTAAGGGTAAATGTAGTATATCTGATATCCCTGAGGGAGAGCAGGTTCACGTTTATAGGGCCAATAGGCATTTCTTCTGGAATCTGATTGGTGAGAGACTCAGGCACAACAGAAGCCAGTTTAACAAGGGCATCGTCGAGCTGGCTATATAGATCGTAGACAGTGCCGCTGATAGGTTCTTGGAGTCCTACCGTGACATCGATGACATCCTTTACTGCAAGAGTTGCGCCAATAACTATCTGCCCATCGGCGAGGAAGGTCATGCTGAGAGCCTGATTCTGATTGTGTGGGTTGGCAAAAGCGTATACTGTATAGTTTTGATAACTGCTTGTTGTAAGCTCCTGTCCCAGCTTGCTTTCGATGCTACGTATAAAGGTGCTTTCATCCAATTTTCCTTCAATCAGAGCACCAAAGTATGGAAGCCCGCCACTGTTTTGAGCTGATTCCATAATCTCAAATAATGCCGTGACATCGGCAAACGCTATGATGGTGGTAAAAGCCTTGGGGTCTATGCCGGTTGTATGTTCCAGCGTATCCAGCGCGGCATCCAATGTTTGCGGCAAAGTCATGTTTTGAGCAATTATTTCTTCGTATAGTTCAACAAGAGCTTCGTTACCCATGATTTCTGCCACCCCTACCTTGGCTAAAAAGTCGGCCCTCTGGGGTATAGCGAGTGGTATTTGTATTGATGGTGTGTTTGTTGGGGTAGCGTGACAGCCAACGATTGCTATCATGCCACCAATTAAAATTGCCGTCAATCCAAATAAGAGCTTCCTGTAGCTCCCGTGTTTTATATCCTGCTTCATGATTTTCCTCATATTATGGCTCTAATTCTTATTGTCTATCTATATGTGATATTTGTCAAGGTTGCGAATTGAATCATCTAAAATCGAACCGAAGGGGAGGCTGTTAAATCATATAAAATCGAACCGAAGGCATTTAAGATATGCTCTGGCTACCACTATAAAGGAGGTTAAGCCAGACTATGGA
>JAXHSX010000066.1:0-3314 GCA_034190625.1 Chloroflexota bacterium | reverse complement strand
GTGGCTTAGGATCCGATCTCTTAACGGGTCGTTTTGAATAGTAACCCTTAGCCCTGAGATATCTAGCCCTCTTTTTTCGGCGGCGCTGATGTACTGGCATAACAGTATAGGGGCGACGCAAGAAGCTGCTATCGAGGTGCTTACTTTTTCTATAGGTACTCCCGCTAACAATATCTCCATATCCTTCAGTGAATATAGAGGAACTCCTTCTGCACCCACTTCTCCCTCAGCCAGGGGGTGGTCAGGATCTATGCCTAACAAAGTGGGAACATCGGGAATAAAATTCACCCCTGTTGCTCCTGTACTAACCAATTGCCTTATTCTCTGGTTAGTATCTTCAGGCATTCCGAAACCAGTCTCCTGGCGCATAGTCCACAATCTTCCACGGTAACCATTGGGGAAGGAACCTCTGGTGAAAGGATAAGTGCCAGGATCGCCCAGGTCTTGGTCATAGTCTATGCCTTCGACATCTTTGGGCGTATACGTTTCTTTAAGGTGTAAGCAAGCTTCAGTGGCGTAATCGCTTGCTTTTTGCCAGAATCCCTTTTCTATCTTGTCGAAAGCAGTTTCTTTTTCCTGCTCTGACATGGTAGTCGACTCTTTTTCACTGTGAGTCATGCTTTCCTCCGTATTTTAGCTATGCTACTATTTAATAGCGCTAATTCCTAGAATCTCGCGTGCTGCTATAAGCTTTTGTATCTCGGTAGCACCGTCAGGTATGGTTAATGTCCTGGCATCTCTGAAGTATCGTTCCAAGGGAAGGTCTTCGGTTAAACCTATGGCACCATGGATTTGAATTGCCTTTGAGGTTACTCTCACGGCCATCTCACAACCATAGGCTTTGGCCATGGATGATTCCTTGCGACAGGGAAGGCCATTATCTAAGCGATCAAGGGCGTTCAGAGCAAGAAAACGGGCACATTCAGTTTCGATAACCATATCACAAATCTTCTCCTGGATTAACTGGAAGCCTCCTATTGGCTTATCGAACTGCTTTCTCTGCTTGGCATAAGTCAACGAATCATCGATAGCAGCCTGAGCCAAACCACACGGCCTTATTCCCAATATGGAACGAGCCCACTCAAAGGTGCTTAATACTGTCTGAGTTCCTGAACCGGCTGCACCAAGCATGTTAGAGGTAGGGACACGACAATCATCGAAAGTAAGCTCAGCCAGGGAAGCACAGCGAGTGCCCAACTTGTGTATCTCTCTAGTCTCATAAGGTGAGACGCTCCTCTCTACCAGAAATGCAGAGACACCATTTTCGGTTAAGGCATAGACAACACAAACATCAGCAGTGCAGCCGTTGGATATCCAAGTTTTGTTTCCATTGATCACCCACTCATCTCCTTGAAGAACTGCCCTAGTTCGAATGCCTTTAGGAGCAGCAGAGCCAACTTCAGGCTCAGAGATGGCAGTGGAACCCAGAATATCACTCGATAATGTAAGGGGCAAGTATTTTGCTCTCAATTCTTCCGAAGCTTGAGAAGTCACTACATCAGGCAAGGTTCCCTGTATATTCACGATACTGACCAGGCTTCCCCAGGCATAAGATAATTCCTCCATGAGCAAACCATAGGAGACTAAGCTTAGCCCTAGACCGCCAAGATTTTCAGGCACGAGACCTACGATATAGCCCAGAGGAGTCAGCTTTTTAAGAAGCTTTAGTGCTTCGTCACGAGGGATAACAATACGATTCCTTTCGTAATCGTCAATAAGAGGGACTATTTCCTTCTGTAAAAAATCATGGGCATTTTTCTTTAGCATTAACTGCTCTTCACTTAACTGAAAATCCATTTTTGTCCTCCTTTATCATTATTGCAAACTATATTTACTAAGATTCCAATAATTCCAGGGTACAATGTACTAATTTTGTAGAACAGACCTGAAGGTCTGTCCGCTTTGAATTCGGACAGGTTTTTTAATTTGTCCTTATAATATTCGTTTTGGAAAAGGAATTGGTTATTTCGTGCATAATTTGGGATCATACAATTGCCTCTTTTTCTCTGAGTTGTTCTATAGATCTCGTGTTGTATCCTAGACCTGTTAATATCTCCTCTGTATGCTGGCCATGGACTGGGGCAAAGCTTCTGATCTGTCCTGGAGTTTGCGAAAGTTTTATCGAAATTCCCACTTGCTTAATTCTGCCCAGAGAAGGGTGAGGTATTTCCACTATCATGTTGCGGTTAGTTAGCTGGGTATCACCGGCAAGCTCGTCTAACTCATACACTTTACCTACTGGTATATCGTGCTGCCTCAGGAAATCGAACCACTCGTCCCTAGTTTTAGTACTGAAAATTGCCTTGAATATGGAGAAAATCTCAGTTCTTTTTTCTCCTGTGGTGTTTTGATAGGGAATCAAATCTTCTCTACCCAGGGCTCGGCACAGGTTTTCATAAAACCAGGGCTCTAGGCATCCAATGCTAAGGCACTTCCCATCGCTTGTTTGATAAACATTGTAGAAGGGTAAACCTCCGGTAAGCCTCTCATTTCCCCTTTGCGGTAGTTTACCACTGGCATAATACTCTGATATGTTTCGTGTCATCAGAGAAATAACCCCATCAGTCATGGCTATGTCCAGGTATTGCCCTTTTCCTGTGCTCTCTCGTGCTATGACAGCAGCCAGAATACCGATAGCAGCATTCATCCCCCCAGCAGCATAATCTCCGACTAAATTGCTTGGTATGATAGGATCTCCTTCACGGGTGCCTATAATGCCTAATACCCCACCAAAGGATATGTAGTTTAAGTCGTGCCCCGGAAGGTCATAATATGGTCCATCCTGGCCGTAGCCAGTGATGGAACAATAGATTATTCTTGAGTTTACTTTCTTCGTTTTTTCATAATCTATACCGAGACGCTTCACTACCCCGGGCCTGAATCCTTCTACAATAACATCGGCAGTCTTAGCCAACTGGTAGAATATTTGTTGCGCCTCATCTAGCTTCAAGTTAAGCACCAGGCTCTTTTTATTGCGGTCTAAGGCTGCATAAGGAGCAGTTTCCTCTTTGTCAGTGAGTCCCGGCTGGGTGAGACGACCTGAGGGTGGTCCCTCAATTTTGATAACCTCGGCTCCCAGATCACCCAAAATCATGGTGCAAAATGGACCCGGTGCCAGCCTGGTTAAATCCAGCACCTTTATACCTTGTAAAGGCATCATTTCATTGCTCCTTCCTAGCCTGTCACCTTGCCCTACTTCCCTTTATACACAGGCTTTCTTTTCTCGGCAAAAGCCCTCATACCTTCTTTAGTATCCTCGCTGGATCCCTGAATAACAGAGCATTTCTGCTCATACTCTAAAGCAGAGAGCAAAT
>JAXHSX010000065.1:0-5692 GCA_034190625.1 Chloroflexota bacterium | reverse complement strand
GGCCAAGGAAGATAAAGCTGCCAATAGGACGCTTAGGATCCTTAAGTCCTGCACGACCTCTCCTGATAGCTTCAGAGATAGCTGTAACTGCCTCTTCCTGGTCCACTATCCTCTGGTGAAGTCTTTCCTCCATATTGACTAGTTTGTCAGTTTCTGTCTCTAGCATCCGAGAAACGGGTATTCCGGTCCACTGACAAACTAACTGTGCGATATTATTCTCATCTACCACGCTGTCGATTTTCTTTTCTCGCTGCCATTGAGCTTTAGCTTGGTCATATTCTTGTTCCAATCGCAACCTTTCCGCCTTTAATTCAGCAGCTTTTTGATAATCGCCCCGTTGTGAAGCAGCCTCTTCTTCATCACGCAGGTGTTTCATTTTCTGGTCTAATGTCTTAACTTCCGGTGGGGCGCTTTCCATTTCAATGCGCAGCTTGCTGGCAGCCTCATCAATCAAATCAATTGCCTTATCGGGCAAGAATCTATCAGAGATGTATCTCTGACCTAGCTTGGCAGCAGCCACTAGAGCTGAATCATCGATTTTTATCTTGTGGTGAGCTTCATATCTGGGGCGAAGTCCGCGGAGCATTTCTATTGTTGCCTCTATGCTGGGTTCGTCGAGGAAAACGGGTTGAAAACGTCTTTCCAGTGCTTTATCTTTCTCGATATGCTTTCGGTACTCGTCAAGCGTAGTGGCTCCGATGCATTGAATTTCACCTCGAGCCAATGCCGGCTTTAGCATATTGCTGGCGTCGATTGCCCCTTCAGCGGCTCCAGCTCCAACAACGGTATGAAGTTCGTCGATAAATAAGATAACTTCCCCACTTGCCTGACGAATTTCGTCTAAAACTGCCTTTAACCTTTCCTCAAACTCGCCTCTGAATTTACTTCCCGCCACCAATGCCCCCATATCCAAAGCTACCACCCTCTTCCCTTTAAGGGAATCGGGAACATCTTCAGCCACAATCTTCTGAGCCAATCCTTCAGCAATAGCCGTTTTGCCCACACCTGCATCACCAATGATTACAGGATTATTCTTTGTACGTCGGGAAAGGATCTGCGTTACACGCTTAATCTCGTCGTCTCGACCAATTACCGGATCGAGCTTACCTTGACGAGCTAGCTCGGTAAGGTCATGGCCATATTTTTCCAGGGAGCGGTATTTGCTTTCCGCCTGGCGGTCGGTAACTCGATGTCCACCACGAATTTTTTGCAGGGCTTGATAGATTTTCTCTTGGTTAACACCAAATTCAGATAGAATTGCTGCAGCTTCGCCTTTAGTCTCATCAACAATGGCAATCAATATGTGCTCGGTACTAACAAATTCATCCTTGAGTCTGTCAGCTTCACGATTGGCGTTTTCTAGAAGCGCGGAGATTCGTGGAGTAGCATAGATTTGCGTTGTCTCGTAAGCCACCTTAGGGAAACCTTGCAATGTTGCTTCTATCCGTTGTTTTATCCCTTCAACATCCACACCCAGCTCTCGTAGTATTTCCTGGGTTATCCCCTTTTCTTGCTCTAGCAAAGCCAATAAGATGTGTTCCACGTCCCACTGATTATGGTGATAGCGACGAACCAGCTCTTGTGAAGCTGCCAAAACCTCTTGTGCTTGCTCGGTAAATCTCTCTGGTTTCAATTTCCTATTTCTCCTTCCATTCTATGTCTTCTATCACATCTTCCATTCCAACTCCTGTAATTTCCTTGATTCTCTTCTCCATCTCCTCAATCTGATGTTGCATTTCTTGCATCCTCTGCATTAAACGTAGAGCCACCTCTGCACCCGCAGGATTAACGCCACAATCGCATATTAAAGTCTTGATATAGCGTAGTCGAGCAATATCATCTTCTGAATAGAGGCGTATCCTGCCCTCTGTTCGCTCTGGTTGTATTAGCCCGAGCTTTTCATAATACCGCAGTACGTGAGCTTCTATGCCCACTATCCTGGCGGTTACGCTTATTACATACCTAGGTTTGGATTCTCTGTCCATCATATTGCCTCACTTGATGTGGGTCGCAAAGACCGCAGTTTCTCGAAGAGCTGCTTTTCTTCCTCATTTAAATTGGTGGGCAGTACTATTTTTACCGTGGCAAACATATCGCCATGCTTTGTACTGCCTAACTGTGGCATGCCCTTTCCTGCCAGGCGGAAAACCCTGCTGTTCTGGGTCTCCGGTGGTATTTTAAGAATCAGATTGCCGTTTAAAGTTGGCAATGCAGCCTCGCCGCCAAGCATGGCAGTAACTAAAGGCACTGAAACCTCAATGTAGAGGTCTTCTCCTTTGCGCTCAAATAGTTGGTGCGGTAGAACCTTCACTACAAGATAGAGGTCGCCCTTAGTTCCACCAGCTAGGCCGCTTCCGCCTTTTCCTGCCATGCGAATCCTCGAGCCATCCTTAACTCCCGCTGGAATTTTAACTTCGAGGCGCTTTGGGATTATCTTCCCACCTGTACCATCACAAATGGTACAGGTTCGCTTTCCCACCCTGCCTGTGCCACCACAAGCGGTGCACAGTTCCTCGGTTTGGAGTTCAATATTACACTTAGAGCCATGGTAAGCTTCCTCTAAAGTTATCTTAATAGGATAATCTATATCCTGCCCGCGCTGGGGCCGGCGTCTCCTTCTTGAGTCCCTGTCAGAATCCCCAAACAATTGTGAGAAGATGTCGCCCAAATCGCCGACATTGCCATATTCGAAGGTTGCGCCATCTCTAGCGAAATCATGCCTGACACCCTCACTCCCTGCCGATTTTGTAAATTGCTCAGCATATTCCCACTGGTCACCATACTGGTCATATTTTCGCCGTTTTTCAGGATCAGAAAGGACTTGGTAAGCTGCATTCATTTCCTTGAATTTAGCCTCGGCCGATTTATCGTTGGGGTTGAGATCGGGATGATGCTTACGAGCTAAACGACGGTAAGCTTGCTTGACTTCCTTTTCTGTGGCATCCTTCTTTACACCTAGAATCTGGTAATAATCCTTACTTGCCATGTCTTCATCTCTAAATATATTTCGGTTTATTATAAAAAAGTTTAGATTTTTTGTCAAATATATTTAATAAGTCCTTGACAATTGTGTTTAAGAATCTTAAAATATTAGTGAAACTGAGGTGGGGCCATATAAAAAATAAAGAAAGGAGGTGATATAGATGGCAATAGAGAAATGGCAACCCTTCTCCGAACTTGTGAGCCTGAGACAGGCAATGGACAGGCTGTTTGAGGACAGTTTTGTTCGTCCCTCTCGGCTTCTTACCACCGTTGGTGAGGTAGCAGCACCAGCTTTAGATGTCTACCAGACCCCCAACGAGATGGTGGTGAAGGCCGCCTTGCCAGGAGTAAAGCCAGAGGATGTTGACATTGACATCACCGGCGATACCCTGACTATTAAGGGAGAGACCAAAGCGGAGCAAGAAATTAAGAAAGAGGATTACCTTTATCAGGAGAGACGCTATGGCGCTTTCTCACGCAGTATGACTCTCCCTGGGGGGATTAAGCCAGACAAGATTGAAGCGGCGATGGAGAATGGCGTTCTAACCCTTACTATACCCAAAGCTGAGGAAGCTAAACCTAAGAAAATTACAGTCAAGGCTAAAGAGAAGAATCAGTAATCAACCCGAGGCCCCACCCTCAGCCTCGGAGCGTAATAACCCTATGAACTGCTTCACAATCCTTGCCGTAGCTCCCCAAACTATCTTTCCCTCGTATTCATAGGCATAGCCGGGCACTGCTTTATCTCCAGTGGGATAATAATCCTGACGAAGATTAGATTCATCCAGGAGGACTGACAGAGGTATAGATAAGATTTCATCCACTTCTTTGTTATCCAGTGTGAAGAGATATGGATAGGGAATAAAGGCGACAAAAGGGGAAATAACATACCCGCTGCTTAAAGTAGGGCAGTCATCGAGCTCTCCCAGAATTTCTACATCTCTGGCATCCAGATTTATCTCCTCCTTCACCTCTCTAAGAGCGGTTTCCAGAAGAGTGGAGTCACTTGGATCGCGAGTCCCACCGGGAAAACAGAATTGCCCTTTATGGAAGTTGACCTTTTCGCTCCTCTTGGTAAATAAGATATGATATTCTCCATCCTTAGAGAATATAGGTATAAGCACGGCTGAAACTTTAAGATTCTCATCGCTGAGCTTCTCTTTTTGGTAGTTATGCAGAATTTGCTTAATTTTTTCTTTCGTGACTTTGGGCATATTAAACCTCGATATCTTAAATTATGGTGGGCGGTAGAGGACTTGAACCTCTGACCTCCTGTGTGTAAGACAGGAGCTCTCACCACTGAGCTAACCGCCCGTCCCTCGCCAGATAAGGGGTGGGGTGGGCAAGGACCACCTTTGCTTTGTCCCTCGTCAGATAAGGGGTTGGTGAAGCGGAACCCTTAAAAACCCTATGGCACGCCTGGCGGGATTTGAACCCGCGACCTCAGCCTCCGCAGGGCTGCGCTCTATCCTGCTGAGCTACAGGCGCACATGCCGAAGGAGGGATTTGAACCCTCATGTCCTTACGGACACTACGCCCTGAACGTAGCGCGTCTGCCATTCCGCCACTTCGGCGCTATATAAATTCCTCTTGCCTAACAAGAGGAGCTCTCTTTTAGCTATTATAGCTCTTCTCTATTGGCTTCGGCTATATTCCCACTGTATTTTTTAAACAGTCTGTATTATACCTTTAAACATTCCAAACCACTGAGTAAGCTGCCTTCGCCTTAATCTATTTTTACATTTGTATATAAACCAATTTTATGGTGGGCGGTAGTGGATTTGAACCACTGACCCCTTGCGTGTGAAGCAAGTGCTCTCACCACTGAGCCAACCGCCCGTCCCTCGCCAGATAAGGGGTGGGGTGGACAAGGGCCACCTATGTTTTGTCCCTCACCGCTTCGCCCAAAGTCAATTCTATCATTGTGGCATCTTGGCAATCAAGCACCCTTAGGTCAAGCTCTATCTGGAATACTCGGCTCTGGGAAAGGTCACAGTCAATCGTGTCATTGTGAGCGAAGCGCAGCAATCCGTAAAGGGGAAGTGGTGGATAAATTCCAGAAGATAAAAGATATGTGGCAGACTATTGCTGCCACATATTATAAACCTGTTAGCTATAAACTCCCTTACTTACTGTGGAATATACAGGTCACAAGGGTTAGAGACCACCACATAATAGTAGTCCCACGGTTGCAGCCAAACCAGAGTCCCACTCTCTAGAATGGAGTCATACCAAAACACCGTTCCTGTCGCCTCATCCAGATAGTAGACCTGGAACCATGTACTCTCATATATCACCTGAGATAGGTCGACAGCCGTGGCTAAAAACGGTCTATCGTTGGCTGGATAAGGACTGATCAAAGCCACAAGACTCAGAGGGCAATCCCATACAATTGCATTCCCGATCCACTCATATACTCCTATATCGGGCTCAGCACCCCAAATCCTGGGATTTCCATCAAGGTCAGTAGTGGGCAGCCCTGGTGGGATGGGGACGACGGTTGTGCCGGTATCAATACAGGGTGAACCGTTATCGAGGTGATAGTTATCGACGAGTGGGTTAACAAAAAGAGGATCGGCGTTGATAACATTTACAGTGCTGTAATTTATGCCTGGCTCAGTGGCCACATCGCCGATATCACTATGGAAAGCGTTCACCGTGGTTTGTCCTGGATTCAATTCTCCAATATAGAGGTCCTGACCTGGCTCAC